>NZ_JXSP01000027.1:0-7984 GCF_000946635.1 Micrococcus sp. MS-ASIII-49 | reverse complement strand
AACGATTGTCAGACATGCCCTAGCGCCCCGGCACAAACGGTCGTTTGTGGCGGGCGTCCGGGATGCGACGGGGCTGTGGCTTCGTTCGCTTGGTGGCGGGGTTTTTGCAGCGCTCCGTGGCGGTCTTGTTGCCGCGATCACGCAGGACTGGCTGCAGGTAGGTGTCGCGGTCTGAACCGAGAGGGGTGCGCCCGGTCGGGGCCGTTTGGATCGCTGCCGCTACGTCAGAGTCCGAAGGCTCCGCCGCTGACGAGGATCACGATGCCGAGGCCGATGAGAACGATGGGGAAGAGGATGTTCTCCCAGCGTTCGAGCACTTCGGCGATCGGGGGGCGGGTGGCGACGAACTTTGCCAGGGCCACCAGGACCGCGACGAGCGCGAGGAAGACGATGCAGTAGGCGACTACTGCGAGAGGTTCCACGCTGAGGAAGACAGGGGTGTAGACGCCGATGTTGTCGCCGCCGTTGGCAAGGGTGACGCCTGCGACTGTCCACACGCCGACCTTCTTGCCGGCAACCTTGGCCTCGTCGTCATCGTCGTCATCGTCTCCGCGCCAGGCCTGCCATGCGGCCCAGAGGCCGAGGCCCAGAGGGATGAGGCCGAAGTACGGGATGGCTGCCGGGGGCAGGAATGCTCCGGCGCCGATGGTCACCAGGACCGCGGCACCGAGGATGCCGGCGAATCCGAGGTACTGGCCGGCCAGAATGCGGGCGGTAGTGCCGCGCTGGCCTGCCCCTCGCGCGAAGAAGAGGGAGAGCACGATGATGTCGTCGATGTTGGTCGCTGCGAACAGGCCCATCGCCTGCAAGACCGAGGTGAGGCTCATGCGCCCTCCCCAGCTGCGTCGCATCCGGGAAGCGAGCAGGCGGGATCGATGCACGGGGCGTCTTCGTCCACTGCCAGGGTGGCATCGACCAGTGCCGTCAGCGCCTGCGCCAGGTGCGAATCGGCGATCTCATATCGTGTCCGACGACCCTCGGGCTCGGAGACGACGATCCCGCAATCGCGCAGGCATGCCAGGTGGTTGGACACGTTCGGGCGTGTCAGGTCCAGATCTCGGGCCAGTTCCGCCGGGTAAGCGGGATGGTCGAGCAGGGTCAAGATGATCCGGGATCGAGTGGGGTCGGCCAGTGCACGACCCAGGCGGTTCAACACGTCGAGACGCGAAGCAATAGTCAGCATGGACTGAACTATACAGCGCAAACTGAACACTCGATCACAGGCGTCAGCCCAGATCGCATGCCCGTAAGGGGATCCTTCACCGTACGTCGAGCGAGCTCAGTCCTCGACGACTGTGACTGTCGACGGTGAATGGCGGTGTTCTGACAGAGGTATTTGGCGGCCGTGGTGCGGCTGTGGGCTCAGAGGTAGCTGCAGATTTGGGCGGGATCGCACTGGGTGGGGTCGCCTTGGGAGGCGGCCTGGTAGTGCTCGGCCGCGGAGGCCCGCAGGGCGGTGAGCTCAGCGATGTGCTGGTCGAGGTCGGTGAGTTGCTGGGCGAGCTGTGCGGCTACGTGGGCGCAGGGGGCCTGCCCGGCGTCGCGGATCTGCAGGATGTTCCGGATCTCGGCCAGGCTGAGTCCGGCGGCCTTGCTTCGGCGGATGAACTGCAGGCGGGCGAGGGCCTCGGGTGGGTAGTCGCGGTACCCGTTGGGGCCGCGGTGCACCGGGGGCAGCAGCCCGTGCTGTTCGTAGAACCGTAGGGCTTTGGTGGTCATGCCGGCGGCTGCGGCCGCTTCACCGATCCGCACGGTGCGCACCTCGATCCTGGACTGGTCTGTGGCCTTCCACGGTAGAGGAAGGCTCCGGGGGCAGGGCACTGCCTGCCCCTGGAGGGGCCGGTGGTCATCCGGGTTCGGTGCGGGCGCGGTCGGTCTCGACGGCCTGCCAGGTCTTGCGCGCGGCGATGAGCACCGGGTCCCACACCGGGGAGAACGGCGGGGCGTAGGAGAGGTCGATGTTGAGCAGCTCTTCCACCGGGGTCTCGTGCCACAGCGCCACGGAGAGCACGTCGATGCGCTTGGCCGCGCCTTCTTCCCCGACGATCTGGGCGCCGAGCAGCCGTCCGGTGCCGCGTTCGGCGATGAGTTTGGTGCGGATGGGTTTGGCCCCGGGGTAGTAGCCGGCCCGGGTGGTGGAGTCGACCACGGCGGTGACGGGGTCGAAGCCGGCCGCCTGCGCTTCGACCTCGCCGAGGCCGGTGCGTCCGACTTCGATGTCGCAGATCTTGGTCACGGCGGTGCCGAGCACCCCGGGGAAGGTGGCGTAGCCGCCGCCGAGGTTGATCCCGGCGGTGCGGCCCTCCTTGTTCGCGTGGGTACCCAGCGGCAGGGCCACGTGGCGGCGGGAGACGCGGTGGAACTTCTCCACGCAGTCCCCGCCGGCCCACACCCCCTCGATGCCGGTGCGCAGCCGGCGGTCCACGGCGATCGCCCCCGTCTCGCCCAGGGGGATCCCGGCGTCGGCGGCCAGGGTGGTGTTCGGGGTCACCCCCAGGCCGAGGATCACCAGCTCGGTGGGGATGGTGGCCTGATCGGTGACCACGGCGGTGACCTTCCCGGTGTGGGTCTCGAAGCCGGTGACGGTCTCCTCCATCCGCACCTCCATCCCGTACCCTTCCATCGCGGTGGCGATGAGCGCGCCCATGTCCGGGTCCAGGCCCGGCAGTGGGGCCGGGGGGCGTCCGATCACGGTGATGTCCACGCCCCAGGCGGACAGGGCCTCGGCCAGTTCCAGGCCGATGTAGCCGGCCCCGACGACCACCGCCCGGCCCGGCCGGTCCCGCTCCAGCACCGCCCGCAGGGCCAGGCCGTCGTCGAGGGTCTGCACCCCGTGGATACCGGCCGCATCGATCCCGGGCAGTGGCGGGCGGGCCGGGGTGGCCCCGGTGGCGACCATGAGCTGATCGAAACCCTCCCAGGCCTCCCGGCCGGCGGTCAGGTCGCGCACGAGCACGGCGCGGCGGTGCAGGTCGATCTCCAGGACCTCGTGACCGGTGCGGGCGTCGATGGCGTGGTGGTCGCGGAACTGTTGCGGGGTACGGGCGATCAGCTCCGTGGTGTCGGCGACGTCCTTGCCGATGAAGTACGGGATCCCGCAGGCCGAATACGAGGTGTAGTGGCCCCGCTCGAAGGCCACGATCTCCAACTGGTCCTGGGGCAGCTGGCGGCGGGCGGCGGAGGCCGCGCTCATCCCCGCGGCGTCCCCACCGATGACGATCAACCTCTGGGCCATGACTTCCCCTTCCGTTACAGTGCCTGCTGAGTCGTCAGCTCCCGGCTGTGCTCGATGCTCGAGGCCGACCGATCCTCACGCGGCGCAGCAGGAGAGTTTGGAGACGTCGGTGCGGAAGGACTGGGCGGCGATCTTGAGGCCTTCGGCCATCGTCAGGTACGGGCACCACAGGGTGGAGACCTGATCCACCGTCATGCCCGCGGACAAGATGTAGACCCCGGCCGCGGCAAGCTCCCCGGCGTCCTTGGCCACCGCGGTGATACCCACGATCCGCCCAGTCTCGGCCTCGGCGACGATCTTCACGAACCCGCGGGTGTCACGGTTGACCAGCGCCCTGGGCACGTACTCCAGGGGCAGCACCCGGCATTCACACCGGAGGCCGGCTTCCCGGGCCTGCTGGTCGGTCATGCCCACCGCCGCGATGGCCGGGGAGGAGAAAGTGACCCGCGGCAGGTGGGTGTAGTCGATCTGCTGGCCGGTGTGGTGGAAGGCGTTCTCCACCGCGGTGACCCCGTGGGCCGAGGCCACGTAGACGTACTGGGGGTGCCCGGTCACATCCCCGGCCGCCCACACCTTCGGATTCGAGGTCGCCATCCGGGCGTCGACGAGGATCTCCCCGCGCGCCCCGGTGTCCACCCCGACCGAGCCGAGGCCCAGGTTCTCGGTGACCGGACGGCGCCCGACCGCGACCATGAGCCGGCCCGCCCGCAGGGTGTCCTGCCCGCCCGGGCCCGTGACGGTGGCCACCACCTCCCCGGTGTCCCGGTCGGGCGTCACGGAGGAGACGGTGGCCCGGGGGATCACCCGGATGCCCTCCTCGGCGAACACGCCCCTCAGGGTCCGGGAGACCTCGGGTTCCTCATGGGAGGCCAGCCGGGACCGCACGACCATGGTGACCATCGAGCCCAGGCGGGCGAAGAGTTGAGCCTGCTCCAGGCCCACGTACCCGCCACCGATGATCAGCAGCGATTCCGGCACCTCGTCCAACTCCATGGCCGTGGTCGACGTCAGATACTCCACCTGATCCAGACCCTCGATCTCCGGGACGATCGGGGTGGAGCCGGTGGCCACCAGATAGTGGGCCGCCCGCACCCGGCGGCAGGAACCGTCGGCTCCGGTGACCTCCAGCGCCGGATCCTCGGCGGTGCCGGTGAACACCGCTTCGCCGGTGGCCAGTTCCCAGCCGTAGTCGGCGATCAGATCCAGGTACTTGTCCGAGCGCATTCCCTCCACCAGCGCGTCCTTGCCGACGATTAGCCCGGGCATGTCCACCCCGGCGGCCGACGTGCTCAGACCGGGGAACCGTCCTGTGGCGTCCAGCGCCACGTGGCGGGCCTCGGCGGCGGCCAGCAGCGCCTTCGACGGCACGCACCCGGTGTTCACGCAGGTGCCCCCGACCGTGGCACGCTCGATCATCACCACTGATTTGCCGAGATTGGTGGCCCGGATCGCGGCGGCGAACGCACCACCGCCGGAACCGATGATCGCCAGGTCCACTTCGTGCGTTCCCGTCTCAGGCATGACCGGCCTCCGTAAGTCCGTGATGAAGGCCCCGACGGGCCGTCTGTGTGCGGTGCTGTGCTGTGCCCAGCCTGCACCTTCCCCTGAAGAGGAAGGTCAAGACGTCACCGCGGCAATGTCATGTGCACGACCGTATGTGCCCCAGACCCGGGGGCCCTTTCGAGGAGTCGCTGCCAGAGGCGATTGCCTGGCCGGTGGATCTCAGGAGCTGGTGGCCGGCCCGTGTGCTCAGTGACCGATCAGGAGTGACTCGCGGGCGGCTTCGACCACTTCGGGGGTGACGGTGGCCAACTGGTTGATCGTGAGGATGCGTTGGATCTGGGTGAGGAGGCGGTCGACGAGACGGAAGTTGCCGCCGGTGATCCGGGCGATGGTGGCGATCGCGACCGCCTGGGTGAACTCGTCGTCCTCGCCGGCGAGTCCGTCGGTGTGCCAGCGGCGGTTCAGGACGGCGGTGAGCTCTTCGGGGGTGAGGGGGCGGTATTCGTGGGCGAAGCCCACACGGCTGTAGAGCTGGGGGTAACGGGCCAGGCGTTTGTCGATGCCGGGCATTCCGATGAGGATCACCCCGAGGGTGTGGCGGTCGTAGTAGTCGCGGACCTGTTCCAGGCCGGTGGTCTTGAGCCGGTCGGCCTCGTCGATGATGAGCAGCTCGGTGAGCCCGGAGGAACGCGAGTCGGGGTGCACGAACGGGTCGACGCGGCCGTGGTGGTGGTAGTCGATGGCGTAGGAGATCTGTTGGCAGGCCCGCGGGAGGGCTTGGTCGACCTGTCGGGGGCTGGCGGTGACGGTCGGGGTCCACAGCGCGGTGCGGGCCTGCAGGACCTGCTCAGGGATGGGGCCGGGCTCGCGGTCCTCGCCCAGGTCTCTTTGCCACTGCTCCCATTGCGGGGCCCCGGCGTAGTGGCGGGCCGAGAGGGTCTTGCCGACCCCGGGTGGGCCCCAGCACAGGCCGATGTAGCGGTGGGCGCGGACGGTGTCGGCGAACTCGGTGAAACGGCGGTGCTCCCGGGTGGGAAGGAGCAGGGGTGATGCGGGGTCCGGGGGTGGGCCCAAGGCTGCGATTTCCCCGAACGTGCCGGAGAGGAAGCGCCGGCCGTCGTCGTCCTTGCCCAGCAGGCTCCGGGAGGAGTCGGGCTCAGTCGGTGGCATAGGTCCGCAACCGGTGTCGGGGCGCCGGCTCCGCCGGCGGGTCTGCCGTCGGGCCCGGCGCCGGGGCGGGTGGTGGTGCCCAGCGGTCGTCGGCGGGCAGGGCGTCGGCGAGGCTGCGCCGGGCGCGCAGCTGCTGCTTGAGCGCGGCGCGTCGGGCGCCCCGGGCCTGCTGCAGCTGTTGGAGGGTGATGGTCTCAGCGGCCAGTTCGGGGGCGATCGCCCGGCACAGGTAGGTGTCCTGGTGGTAGACGCGCACCTCGCCGGCGTCGCGGGGGTCGTAGCGGATGGTCACGGTCTCACTGACGTAGGCGGCCAGCACCGGGCAGATGTAGCGGGTGCCTTGAAAGCGAATGCCGTCGCGCTGGACGATGCGGGTGGTCGCAGCGGTGAGCAGCAGCAGGTCGAGATCCTCGCCCCGGGCCGGGGTGCGCGGGATCCACCCGGCCCCGATCCAGCGGGCGGCGGGGGCCTGTCCGGTCTCGGAGTGCACCCGGGCGTGGTAGTCCTCGATCAGGTAGCGCTGGACCACTGCGTCGAGCTGCTCCAGGCTCAGGGCAGGTGGTGAGGTGGGGGTGCCGCCGGTGCCGTGCGGGATGTGCCCGGGCAGGTGCGGGAGCACCTCGGTGGTGATCGTGCCGTAGAAGCGTTCGATCTTGCCCCTCCCCTGCGGGACCCCGACGCGGGAGTGGATGAGCCGGATGTGGGTGTCCAGGCAGACCCGGTCCAGCCGGGTGCTGGTGAAGTCGGCCCCGTGGTCGCTGTAGAGCACCTCGGGCAACCCCTGGACCGGCCACCGCGGGTCGGGCTTGGCTCGCACGGCCTGGTGCAGGGCCAGGGCGGTCTGCTCGGCATTCGGGGCGCCGGTGAAGACGGTGTAGCCGGCGACCGCGCGGGAGTAGTCGTCGAGGATCACGCTCAGCCACGGCCGCACCGGGCGCCCCCGGTTGTCGAGGATCGCCACGTCGAGCAGGGTGTGGTCGGCCTGCCACTGCTCATTGGGCCTCACCGCCGACCGGCGGTGCACCAGCTCGTATCGGTCCCGGTAGGCGGTGTCTCCCTCCAGGGCCAGGGTGCGCAGCCCGGGGTCGATCGCGGCGATCACGCTGCGCACGCTCGAGTAGCTCGGGGGTGCCCAGCCGCGCTCCGGGGCCAGATCGCACACCCGGCGGTGGATGAACCTGGTCGTCGGCGCCGGGCGGCGCAGCGCCAGGGCCTCGATCACCGCGATCAGCTCCGCAGGCAGCCGGCGTTGGCCGCGGTCGCTGCGGGCCTTGCGCTGCAAGCCGGCCGCGGAGGAGTCCGCCCGGTATTCGGCGGCCCAGCGCTGCAGGGTGCGGACCGAGACCTGGGCGTGGGCGGCGAGCCGGGTCAGCGGCACCCCCTCGTCGAGGTGCTGGCGCAACAATGCCGCTCTCTCCTGCGGACCCAGCTGCACCACCACCATCACCCCACCTGGGTCAGTCCGCCGGACCGGGCTCGGGCTCGGCGGCGGTGACCGGTCCGGCCGTCACCGGCTCCGGGGACCGCGGCGGGAGGTGACGGTAGAGACTGGTGCGCGTGATCCCGGTCTTGGCCACGATCTCCGCCATCGTGTGCCCGCTCTCGCGCAGATGCGCCGCGTAGGCCAGCTTGTCCGGATCCACCACCGTAGGCCGCCCGATCCGCCGGCCCTTCGCCGCGGCCACCGACCGGGCATGAGCAGCCCGCTCGAGGGTGTAGGTGCGCTCCATCTGCCCGAACAACGCCAGCAGCACCACCGCCAACTGCGCCATCGGATCACTCGGATTGGTGGAGTCCACCTTGATCGGGTCCGCCAGGTTGCGCACCCCCACCCCCCGCTCGGCGAGGTCATGGATCAGGTTCAAGGTGTCGCGCACCGTGCGCCCGAGCCGGTCCAGGGTGTGCACCACGATCACATCACCCTCCCGGGCGTAGGCCAGCGCCGCGGTCAGCCCGGGACGCTCCGTGGTGGCCCCGGACTTCTTGTCCACATAGATCCGCTCGGCGGCGATCCCGACCTGCCGGAGGGCATCGATCTGCCGGTCGAGGTCCTGAGTTGAGTCCCGGATAGTGGTG
>NZ_JXSP01000177.1:0-1373 GCF_000946635.1 Micrococcus sp. MS-ASIII-49 | reverse complement strand
CGGGAGATGCGGGTCATCTCCTCCCGGTCCACGACCTTCACCCGCTCCCGCGCCACCGGACCGGCCTCCGTCGCCTGCGCACCCAAGGACTTCTCGTGGTCATCCAGAGCATGCCAGCCGGCCCACGTGGTGTACGGCACCTCACGGGACTCGAGCAGCTCGATCACCGACTCCTCGGAGGGCTCCTGGGCCGTCCACAGCCCCGGCTCGTCCTCGATCAGATGCTTGATCGTCTCCAGGGAGTCACCCTTGGTGTGCCCGATCAGGCCCACCGGGCCCCGCTTGATCCACCCCGAGGCGTACAGGCCCGGCACGGGGGCACCGTCCGCGTCGAGCACCCGGCCCTGCGCGTTCGGGATCACCCCGCGCACCTCATCGAACTCCACCCCCTCCACGGGCGAACCGAAGTAGCCCACCGCCCGGTAGATCGCCTGCACCGGGTAGTCCACGGTCTCGTCCGTCGGGCGGACCCCACCGGAACCGTCCAGCTCCATTCGGCGCATCCGCAGGCCGTCCACCCGGCCGTCGCCGTCCTCGTCCAGGAACTCCTCGGGGGCCTGGAGGAAATGCAGGTGCAGCCGACGCGAGGCGCTCTGCTGACGGTCCTCCTGCTCCATGAGCCAGTTCGTCAGCGTGCCCACCATGGTGCGGACCTGGTTGTTCTCCTCGATCGCCTTCTCCGAGGCCTCATCGAAGTCGAAGTCCTCCTCGTACAACACGATGTCCACATCCCGGGAGTGCGCCAGCTCCCGCAGCTCCAGCGGGGTGAACTTCACCTGCGCCGGCCCGCGCCGACCGAACACGTGCACGTCCGTGACCGGGGAGGCGGCCAGGTCCCGGTACACGTTGTCCGGGATCTCGGTGGGCAGCAGGTCCTCGGCATGCTTGGACAGGATCCGGGCCACATCCAGGGCCACGTTCCCGTTGCCGATCACCGCCACCTGCGTGGCCTCCAACGGCCAGTGCCGCGGCACATCCGGGTGCCCGTCATACCAGGACGCGAAGTCGGCGCCACCGAACGAGCCGGCCAACTCCACCCCGGGAACGTCCAGGGCCGCGTCCCGCACGGCCCCGGTGGAGAACACGATCGCGTCGTAATGCCGACGCAGATCCGCCAGGCTCAGGTCCGTGCCGTAGTCCACGTTCCCGAGGAAACGGATGTCCCCGCGGTCCATGACCTTGTGCAGGGCGGTGACGATGCCCTTGATGCGCGGGTGGTCCGGGGCCACCCCGTAGCGGATGAGGCCGAACGGGGCCGGGTACCGGTCGAACAGGTCGATGCTGACCCGGAAGTCCCGTTCCTCCTTGGTCAGGATGTCCGCCGTGTACACCCCGGCGGGTCCGGCACCGATGATGGCGATGCGCAACGGGCG
>NZ_JXSP01000176.1:0-6202 GCF_000946635.1 Micrococcus sp. MS-ASIII-49 | reverse complement strand
CCCCGCCCCGGACGTCACCGTGCTCGCGGCGGAGCTGGCCGCGCAGCGGGCGGCCGTCGAGGACTCGGCCCACCCGCACCGGCTGCGGCTGCTCGCGGCGGCGGAGTCGCAGGGCGCACTCGTGGCCGCGGAGATCCGGGCGGCGGGTCTGCCGTGGGACAGGGGCGTGCACGAGGCGCTCCTCACCGAGCAGCTCGGCCCCCGGCCTGCACAGGGCGAGCGTCCCGCCCGCCTGCAGGCCCTGGCCGAACGCATCGCCGACGTCCTGGGCTCCCCCGGGCTGAGCCCCGACTCGCAGCCCAGCCTGCTGCGGGCGCTGCAGACGGCAGGCGTGGCCGTGGAGTCCACGCGGCAGTGGGACCTGAAGCACTGGATCGACGCCGGCGGCGCGGAACGCGAGGCGCGGGCCGCGCTGCTCGCGCCGCTGCTGGAGTACAAGGCCCTGGCCCGGCTGTGGACGGCCAATGGCTGGCACTGGCTGGACCAGTGGATCGGCGACGACGGCCGGTTCCACGCCGCCTACCTGGTCGGCGGCGTGGTGACCGGGCGGTGGGCCGCCCACGGCGGTGGGGCCATGCAGATCCCAGCCGGGGTACGCGACGCCGTCCGCGCAGACCCCGGGTGGACGCTGACCGTGGCCGACGCCTCCCAGGTGGAGCCGCGCATCCTCGCCGCGATGGCCGCCGACGAGGCGCTGGCCCGTGCCGGGACCACGCCCGACCTGTACCGGGAGGTCGCGGAGCAGGGCCGGGCGGCCGGCACCGCGCTGGCCGACCGCGGGCGCGCGAAGATCGCCCTGCTGGGTGCGATGTACGGCTCGACGACGGGCGACTCCGCGGCGCTCATGCCGCACCTGCGCCGGCTCTACCCCCGAGCGATCGGCCTGCTCGAGCGGGCGGCCACCGTCGGCGAGGGCGGCGGCCAGGTGTCCACGTGGCTGGGCCGCTGGTCCCCCGCACCGGGGCGGAAGTGGCAGGAGTCCGTGTCCGACGTCGGCACCCAGGCCGCCGAGTCCGCGGCCCGGCGACGGCGGCGCTCCCAGGGCCGCTTCACCCGGAACTTCGTGGTGCAGGGCACCGCGGCCGAGTGGGCGCTGTGCTGGATGGGCGAGATCCGCCGTCGACTGCGGTCGGCCGGCATGCGCACGGAACTCGTGTTCTTCGTCCACGACGAGGTCGTCCTGCACGGCCCGGCCGCGGAGGCCGAGGCCGTGCGGACGGTCGTGGCGGAGTCCGCGAGCGCCGCCGGCCGCCTGCTGTTCGGTCCCGCCCCCGTGGACTTCCCGCTCACCGTCTCCAGCGTGGGGTCGTACGCGGACGCGAAGTGAGGGGCGTTGGGGGGTCAGGCGCCGTCGTCGGCTGGCTCAATCTCCGCCCGCCGGGCTCGGATCTCCTCGGCCTTGGCGAGCATGCGCTCCTCGCGCTTGGCCTGCAGGGTCCGACCCAATCGGCTGGCGCCCTGCTTGGCGTCCACGGCGTTGGTCTCGACAGCCGTCTTCACCTCACCCGCGAACCCCTGCGCGGCCTCCAACCACCGCTTCCCGGCGACGCGCCCGAGGGCGTCGAGCTCGATGTCCGTGTGCGTCACGAACTCGACCACCTGATCGGTCACGGCATTCGACCCCCGGGTGACGCGGCGCGAGCTGATCGGGTTGGCGACGTAACCGAGGTTCTTCAGGGTTCCTGCCTCGACGAGGGACTCGTTGATCCGCCGGAGTGCCTCAGCGATCCGCGCGGTGCGGTGCACCCGCGCGGCCACGAGGCCCTCGCGGTGCTCGGCCAGCAGCTCGGGTTCGTCCTCCTCCACACGCGCCAGCTCGAGCAGCTGCTGTCGGTCCTGGACGGCCATCGAGCGGGCGAGCATGCCGAGCCAGAACTGGACGTCCTCCTCGGCCGCGCCGACGACCTTGGCCAGCTTGTCCACGTCTGCCTTGGACGCGATGACGCGGTCCGCGACGGCGGCCAGCTGCGAGACGGCTTCTGCCTGCACCTGCTGCAGCAGCAGCGAGTTCTGCTGAACCTTGGACCAAGTGACGGCGGAGACCCGTCCGGTCGATCCGTGGACGGCCTCGGCCTCTTCGATCGCGAAGACGATGCCGCCCAGCTGACCGGCGATCTCGAGCTTGCGCTGCTTCAGGGGGCGATCGAGCTTCTCGTCGATGACGGCCAGATAGTCCTGGATGTCATCGAGCGCGGCCATGATCTGCAGCTGGGTGTTGGCTGCCGCCAGCGCGGCCACGGCCGCGGGGTTGGCCAGCGGGGTCGCCGTGAACGAGAGGTGCTTCACGATCTGGCCTCCGGAGCCGCCGGCGACGTCCTTGCGCCGCAGCACCCCCGAACTCAGGTTCTTCACGCCCAGGGCTTTGACCGTCTCGTAGGACTTGTCGTCCAGCCGGAGATAGCGTGCCCCCTCCAGCTGCGCCTGGGAGATCCCCTGCACCAGCGTGCTCAGCTTGGCCACGAGCGACGGCGTGACCACCTTGGCCCGCACGTCCTCGGCCTGGTCCAGCAGATCGAGGGCCCGGGACGGGCCCCAGACCAGCAGGCCCTGGTCTGCCGCGAACACCTGCATCTCGTCGTGCGTCTCGCTCATGCGTGAAGACTACGGCCTGACGGAGCAGTTCCGGGCCCCCTCAGTTCGCCTTCTCCACCACCGGGGACCCGAGGTGCCTCTGTCCCGCACCCGACGCCGGCGGGACGGGGCGGCAGGGCGTCGACCGCGGTCATGGCCTCCGTGCGCCGCACCGGGCCGAGGACCCTGGGACCTGGCACGATGCGGGACGAGGGCCGATCCTGGAGAGCGCCCGAGACACCCCCGAGAAGGAGACCGCATGCCCGTCGCCCCGCGTCCGTCCGACGACGCCGCGTCCTCGGTCTTCACCCCGCACCAGCAGCGCATCCTCGCGGTGCTCCTCATCCCGATCTTCATGTCCCTGCTGGCCGTGTCCAGCATCAACGTGGCCCTGCCCGCCCTGCAGCGGGGCCTGGACGCCAGCGACGCGGAGCTGCAGTGGGCCATCTCCGGCTACACCCTCGTGTTCGGCATGGTGCTCGTGCCGGCGGGCCGGGCGGGTGACCTCTTCGGACGACGCCGGCTGTTCCTGGTGGGCCTCGGCGTGTTCGCGCTGGGTGCGCTCCTGTCCGGCCTGGCGCCCACGGGCGTCCTGCTCGTGCTCGCGCGCCTGGTCATGGGCGTGGGCGCGGGCCTGCTCAACCCGCAGGTCACCGGCTTCATCCAGGGCGAGTTCTCCGGCGCCTCCCGCGCCCGGGCGTTCGGGGCGCTCGGTGCCGTCGTCGGGGTGTCCGTGGCGGTGGGGCCGCTGCTCAGCGGCGGGCTCATCGCGTGGCTCGGCGGCGACCTCGGCTGGCGCGCGACCTTCCTGGTGAACGTGCCCATCGCCCTCGGCGCCCTGGTCGTGGCCCGCCAGTGGCTGCCGCGCACCGCCCCCGTGCGGACGCGGCGTCCGGACCTGGACCCGGTCGGCGTCGTTCTGCTGGCGGGCGCCCTCGTGGCCGTCATGCTCCCGTTCCTGGACCGTGGGCTCGGGCCGTGGCGGTTCGTGCTCGTGCCCGTCGGCATCGGCCTGGCCGCCCTCTGGACGCGGTGGGAGGCCCGGTACGCCCGACGGGGCCGCGCCCCGATGGTGGACCTGCGCCTGTTCCAGACCCGCAGCTTCGCGTGCGGCGCCCTGCTGATCGCCATCTACTTCACCGGCTCGACCAGCATGTTCGTGGTGATCGCCATGTTCATGCAGAACGGGCTGGGCTACCCGGCGCTGCACGCCGCACTCATCGGCCTTCCCTCGGCGGTCATGTCGAGCGTGATGTCCACCGTGGCCGGTCGCGTGGTGCTGCGCACGGGCCGGAAGATCGTCGTCCTCGGCATCGCGCTGGCGCTGCTCGCCGTCGTGGGCTCCATCGGGGTGGCGTGGGCCAACCGGGAGTTCGGCCTGAGTCCATGGTGGCTGCTGCTCACCCTCGCCATCTTGGGTGCCGGGCAGGGGCTGGTGGTCTCCCCCAACCAGACCCTCAGCCTGGCCGAGGTCCCGCCGCGGCACTCCGGCACGGCCGGCGGCGTCCTGCAGACCGGCCAGCGCGTCGGCACGGCCGTCGGCACCGCCGTGATCGTGGGGGTGTTCCTGGGCGTCGCCTCCGGTGCCGACTGGGACGGGGCGTTCATGGCCGCCTTCACCCTGGTGGCGGGGTGCATGGCGCTCGCGCTCCTCGTCGCACTCGCGGACCTGCGCGGACCACGGACGGCGGCGCCCCGTGGCTGAGCCCCGCCCCGGCGACGTGCGCGTCACCCCCGGCCCCGGCGCACCCCGCGGGCTGGTCATCCCCGCGGGCGAACTCGTCGAGCGCTTCTCCCACGCCTCCGGCCCGGGCGGTCAAGGCGTGAACACGGCGGACTCGCGGGTCCAGCTCAGTCTGGACCTGGCGGCCACCTCCGCCCTCGACGACGTCCAGCGCGCCCGCGTCCTCGCACGGCTGGCGCCCCGGCTGGCCGGCACGGTGCTCACCGTCAGCGTGGCGGAGCACCGGGCCCAGCGGCGCAACCGGGTGGCCGCCCGCGAGCGGCTCGCGGCGCTGCTGCGCGAGGCCCTGGCCCCGCCGACGCCGCGGCGGGCTACCAAGCCGACGCGCGGCTCTCGGCGGCGCCGCCTGGAGGCCAAACACCGTCGCTCCGAGGTGAAGCGCACGCGCCGCCGCCCCGGTCTCGACTGAGGCCGCCCGCCCGCAGGCGGCGGCTCAGTCCCGCCCGGTCACCCCACGGCCGGCGGCCGAGCGGTGACCCCACGCGTCGCCACGCCGGGCGAGGTAGTCCTCTTCGGGCCAGCTGCTCACCCCGGACACGCGCATCCTCACCACCCGGCCGTCGTCGCCGAGGTCGAACGGGATGCGCTCCCCCGACGCGCCGAAGCCGTCCTCGTCCTCGGGCAGGAACGTGGTGGCGTCCAGCGCTCGAAGCTCGTGCATCCTGTCGCGGGGGCCGGGCGTGCCGGGGTCGATCAGCACGAGGCGCTCACCGGCGCGAACCACGTCCGTCTCGCCCCACAGGGAGACGTAGCGGCCGGTCAGCCGGTCGAGGTCGTCGGTCGTGACACCGGCGGGCAGCGCCTGCCCGTCGGCGGCGTCCTGGGCGAGCAGGTCGATGAGCTCGACGAGGCCCACCGCGAGCGCGTCCGCCGGACCGTCCACGGCGTTGGTGAGCACGCTGACGGTCAGACCGGTCGCCGGGTCCATCAGGGTCCGGGTGATCTGCCCGGGGAAGCCGCCGGAGTGGCCCACGAGCCGTCGTCCGCCCACGCTGATCCCGATCAGGCCGAGCCCGTAGGTGCCGGTCCCGGCCCCCCGCGGGAAGGAGGCCTCGGCCCGGTGCATCAGGCGCAGCGCGTGCTCGTCCAGCAGCTCGCGCCGGTCCAGGGCGAGAGCGGAGAAGAAGCGGCTGAGCTCCTCCGCCGTGGAGACGAAGCCGGTGGCCGCGGCCAGCGCGCCGGTGGCGGTCGGTGCCACGGTCACCCGACGCCCACGGCCGTGGGCCCGGGTGTGGCCGACGACGGCCCGGCCCGCCGCGTCGTCGTCGATCTCGGGGCGGGTGTCGGTGAGGCCGAGCGGGACGAGGATGTCCTCCGTGACGTGCTCGGCGTAGCCGCGGCCCGTGACTGCCTCGATGATCGCCCCGAGCAGGCCGTACCCGATGTTCGAATACTTGAAGCGCTCCTGCGGGGCGTAGGTGGCGCCGTGGTCCCGGACGATCGCGCGCAGGGCGTCGGCGTCCGGGAAGGGGCCGTCGAGCTGCCAGTGGTCCGCGTCCACCCCGTCGCGGATGGCGCCGGAGGTGTGCGAGAGCAGCTCGCGGACGGTGACCCGGGCCAGCGGGGTGTCGGCACAGTCGGGCAGTCGTCCGGCCACGGTGTCGTCCAGGCGCAGACGACCGGCGGCGACCAGGCGCAGCACGGCGACGGCCGTGAAGGTCTTGGAATGGCTGGCCACGCGGAACAGGTGGCCGGTGGTCAGCTCCGCCCCGGTGGCCTCGTCGGCCACCCCGAACGCGGCGGAGAGCACCAGCTCGTCGCCGAGCCGCACGGCCACCTGGGCGCCGGGCACGTGCCGCGTCTCCACCTGGGTGGCCAGCCACCGGGACAGGTACGGGGCCGCCTCGCGGAGGCGGTCGAGGGACGGAGCGGGCGGCGGGGCGGGGG
>NZ_JXSP01000175.1:0-24595 GCF_000946635.1 Micrococcus sp. MS-ASIII-49 | reverse complement strand
GGTCTGGGTCACGAGAGGCCACTGTACGATGCCGGCCGCGCGGGCTCAGGCGCGCGCGTTCTGCGATTCCGGGTCCAGGGGCGCGTGGGCGGGGTTGGACAGGGAGAGCACGACGGCGGCCACGCGCGGGTGCTCGAGGAGGGCGTCCTCCACGCGCTGGAGCAGGACCGCGGCCTCGCTCTCCCGCTCGTCCCCGGCCAGGCCCACGGCCCCGACGACGAAGAGCTTCTCCGGGCCGACGTACTCGAGGTGCAGGTAGCTCACGGAGAGCACCTCGGGCCGCTCCAGCAGCCAGCGCAGCACCCGGGTCCGGACCACCGGGTCGGCGACCTCGCCGACGAGGAACGCCATGTTCCGCGAGAGCAGGAAGATCGCGACGACGCCCAGCAGCACGCCCACCAGGATCGAGCCGGCGGCGTCCCACCGGGGGTCCCCGGTGAGCTGGTGCAGGGCGAGGGCCGCCGCCGCGATGACCAGACCGATCAGGGCCGAGGCGTCCTCCACCCACACGGCGCGCAGCGTGGGGTCCGAGGTCTGGCGCAGGAACGTGGCATCGCTGATGTGCCGCCGCTCCGCGTCGCGGCGGAGGCGCCGGTGCGCGTTCAGGAACGAGGCGCCCTCGAGCACGAACGCGACGGCGAGCACGATGTACGCGATCGTGTACTCCGCCTCCTCCTCAGGGGCAGACCAGGCCGTGATCCCGTGCCAGACCGAGACCGCCGAGCCCACCGCGAACAGGCCGAAGGCCGCGACCATCGACCACACGTAGGCCGCCCGCCCGTAGCCCAGCGGGTGCCGCGCGTCGGGGGCTCGGCCGGCCCGACGCTCCGCCAGCAGCAGGAAGACCTCATTGCCGGCGTCGGCCCAGGAGTGCGCGGCCTCCGCCACCATCGCGGCTGAGCCGGTGACCGCGCCCACGATCGACTTGACGACGGCGATCACCGCGTTCACGCCGAGGGCGATCAGGACGGTCAGCAGGCTCTCGCCGCCGGTCTCGGCGGCGGGCGAGGCGGAGTGAGCGGGCGAGGCGACGGCGGGCGGGGTGCGGGTCATCCTCCGAGTCTGCCCCTGCAGGCGCATGCCGGACCAGGCTCGCCATGTCCGGGTCCGCCGGTCCAGGAGCGCGAGACGGGGTCCACGCGGATCGGCGTCGCCGAGCCCGTGAGGTCTCCGCATGCGCGGCCTAGCGTGGGGCCATGACGGATTCTCCCCTGCACCTCGACCACCCCGACGCCCCCCGCATCATCGTGCTCGGCGCGACGGGCTACGCCGGATCCCTCGTCGTGGACGCCCTCGTGGCCCAGGGCGCACGGCCCGTGCTGGCGGGCCGGAACCGGGACTCGCTCCAGCACGCGGCGAGGCGGCACGACGGGCTGAAGGTCGCCGTCGCCGACGCCGGTGACCCCGCCTCGCTGAGGGCCCTGGTCACGGAGGGCGATGTGCTGGTCTCCACGGTCGGCCCCTTCGAACGCTACGGCCGACCGGTCGCCCGCGCCGCCGCGGAGCGGGGCGCGCACTACGTGGACTCCACCGGTGAGGTCGGCTTCGTGAAGGACCTCAAGGCGGACCTGGACGCCACCGCCCGACGCACGGGCGCCACCCTGCTGCCCGCCCTCGGCTTCGACTACGCGCCGGGCATGCTCGCGGGCGGGCTCGCGCTGGCGGAGGCCGGTGGACGCGCACGGTCCCTGCAGATCGGCTACTTCGCCGACGGCGAGCTGGACCCGCGCGTCGACCTCAGCCACGGGACGCGCCAGACGATGGTGGGCGCCCTCACCGAGCGGACGATCACGTGGCGCGGCGGGCGGCTGGCGACCACGGGCCCGGCCAGCCGGTCGGCCGTCTTCCGGGTCGACGGGCAGGACCGCCGCGGCGTGCTGTTCGGCGGCACGGAGTCCCTGTTCCTGCCGCGGATGCAGCCCGGCCTGGACGAGGTCGAGGTCTTCAACGGCTGGTTCCCGGCCCGGCCCACGCAGATCGGCGCCGCCGCCCTCGGCGCGGTGGGGTGGCTCCCCGGCGTCGCCCGCGGCGTGCAGGCCCTGCTGCGGCCCCTGGCCGGCGACCCGGGTGGCCCCGACGCCGCAGACCGGGCCCGCACGGGCTCCCGGGTCGGGGCGATCGCGCGCGACGCGGCCGGCCGCATCGTGGCGGACGTGCACCTGCGCGGCCCCAACGCCTACACGTTGACCGGGGACCTCATGGCCTGGGGCGCCCGGCAGCTCGCCGCAGGCCGGGCCCGCGAGGCCGGCGTCGTCAGCCCGATCCAGGCGTTCGGCCTCGACGACTTCGAGACGGCCTGCACCGCGGCCGGTCTGGTGCGGGCATGATCCCGACGACTGACCCCGCCCACGGCCCTCAGCGGGGGCGACGCCGGGGGCGGCTGATCCAGGCCAGATAGGCGCTGCCACCGGTCAGGGCGGCGCCGCCGGCGGCCACCACCGGCCCGGCGAAGCGGCCGAGCCGGTCCTTGTACGCCACGAGCACGTTCGTGCCGCCGGTGATCATCGCGGCCACCACCATGGCGGCCACCACCCGGTCGCCCGTCCGCTCGAGGCGCGTCACGAGCGGCTCGAGCTCGCTCGCGCGGACGGTGACGTCGATCCCGCCGTCGTCGATGCGTTCCATCACCTTGCGGGCGTACTCCGGCAGGTCGATGCCGAGCTCGGCCGCCGCGATCGTGGCCCGGCCGATCCGGCCCGCCACCCGCCGGGGGTCGAGGTGCTCCCCCACGAGGCGCAGGGCGAAGGGGTCGAGCACGCGGGTGTAGTCGAAGCCCGGGTGCAGGCGGCGGCCGATGCCGTCCACGATGATCAGCATCCGCAGCAGCTGCACGAGCTCGGGCGGCAGGGACAGCCGGTGGCGCCGCACGAGGGCGAAGATCTCCGAGACCAGCTGCCCCACGCGGATGTCCTCGAGCTCGCGCCCCTCGAGGCGGCCGATGATCCGGGCCACCTCCAGTCGGAGCCGACGGCGGTCCACCGGGCCGCGCGGCGGGGCAATGTCCAGCAGGGCCCGCACCAGCCCGTCGGTGTCCTGCCGGGCCAGCGCCATGGCCAGGCCCGCGAACCGGCGCCGGAGGGACGGGGAGATCCTCCCGACGGAGCCGAAGTCGATGAACCCGACGGTCCCGTCCGGCTCGATGAACAGGTTGCCCGCGTGCGGGTCCGCGTGGAACACGCCGTGCTCGAACACCATGGCCAGCAGCACGTCGGCGGCCCGGTACGCCAGTTCCTCCCGGTCGATGCCGGCGGCGTCGAGTCCGGCCAGATCGTCCACGCGCAGCCCGGAGAGCTCCTGCATGGTCAGCACGCGCGAGGTGGTCAGGTCCCACTCGATCCACGGGAACCGCACGCCCGGGGTGTCCCGGAAGCCGGCGGCGATCTCCTCGCAGGCCCGCGCCTCCACCACGTAGTCGAGCTCGGCGCGCAGGGAGCGGTCGAACTCATCCACCATGGTCGGCACGTCCAGATCGGCGAAGGTCCGCGAGGCCCGCGACCACGTGGCCGCCAGCGTCCGCAGGATCTCCAGGTCCGCCTGGGCCTGCTCCACCACACCGGGCTTGCGGACCTTCACGACGACGGCGCGCCCGTCATGCAGGCGCGCACGGTGGGCCTGACCGATGGAGGCGGTGGCCAGTGGCGCGCGGTCGAACCAGGCGAACAGTGCGTCGACGTCGGCGCCGAGGTCCTCCTCGACCGTCCGGGCGACGGCCTCGAAGGGCACCGCCGTCGTGCTGTCCGTGAGGCGGGCGAACGCCGCGCAGTAGGCCTCGGGGAACAGGTCCGGTCGTGCCGAGATCAGCTGCCCGAGCTTCACGAAGGTGACGCCCAGCTCCTCGAACGTGCGCACGAACAGCTCGGGGCGGGCCTCGGCGTCGATGCCCAGGTGCGGCTCCCCCTCCTCGAGGGGCAGCCACCGGGAGAGCCCGGCCTGCACGGCCGTGGCCCTGAGGCCGTTGCGGGCCATGACGTGGGCGATCTCGCGGTAGCGCTGCAGGTGGAGGGCCATGACGCCCACGCTACCGACCGCGCGGAGGGGTGAGCCTCGCCGCTCCGTCGGCGTACCGCAGGGCGCCCGGCCGGACCCGCGCGTCGGCCCCGATCCGCACCCCGTCTGCGAGCGCGCCCGCCGCCCGCAGCTCCCGCAGCCGCGCCAGCACCCGGTCCCGCACGTCCCACGGGCTGATCGTGTTGACGTTGATCTTGGTGGCGCCCTCGAAGCCGGCGAGGGTGGAGACGCGCCACTTGAGCATCACGCGCCAGGGCATCGGGGAGGCGACGCCGGGCGGGCGGGTGTGCCATTCCTCGTTGGAGGGGACATCGGGCCCGGTGGCCGCGTGGGCGGCGTGCAGCAGGTCGGAGACGGCGCGCAGCTCGGCCGCGGTCTGCCGCCACGGCTGCCCCACCGGGCTCGTGGAGTAGACCTCGACCGTCGGATACCGGTGACCGAAGCCGGCGAACATCACGGCGTGCTCGTTCGCGGCGATCATCAGGTCGTGCGCCACGGCCACGTCCAGCGCGGCGTGGTTGAACACCTGCGGGTCCTCGCGCAGCCGGCCCAGGGCGGCGGCGTTCTGCGCGCCGACCTCGTCGATGGCCACGAGCTGCTTGTGCAGGTGGTCGAAGGAGGCGCCGGCGGGCTTGAGCCAGTTCTGGAACACGGAGACGTACCGCACGGCGGGCGTGGTCGCGTAGAGGTCCCGCATCGCGTCGGCGGTCAGGGCCAGGAACGCGTGGTGCTCGTCCGGGGTGAGGGTGCCCGAGGAGGCCAGCTGGTGGTCGTCCACGGCCCCGTCGACGAAGTGCCGCCGGGCGATCACCACGTCGTGCGTGCCGCCGAAGAATGCGGCCGACGCCGCGATCAGCTCCGCCTCGGACATCGCCGCCGCCTCCTCCGCGGAGCGGCCGGAGGCGTGCAGCTTCGCGGCGACGACGGCGCGCACGTGGGCGCGGCCGGCCTCGGTGGCCAGGTACTCGTCACGGCGGCGGCGCGCGTCCGGGGGGAGTTCGTAGCCGTGGTTGAGACGCCAGTAGTCGTAGCTGAGGATCTCGAAGAGGTTGGGGACCCGGCGGAAGGCCGGGGTCGTCTCCCCGAGCCGCTCCGCGGCCGGGTGCCGCAGGATCTGCCAAGCCGGGGCGCCGTCGTCGGCCCTCGTGGAGACGATGCGTGACTTCTCCGGCGGCGTCTCCAGCAGGCGGTGCTCGCAGAAGGCGCAGTGCCGGCCGTGCTGGGCGGGGTCGAGCGGCTGCGGGGCGGGCCGGACGAGGCCGAGCGGGCGGTGGCCGCGGCCGGGCACGGTCCAGACCTCGGTGCCGGTGAAGGGGTTGCGCTGCTTGACGGTGCCGTCCGGCAGTCGGGTGAGGGGCTCGCTCACAGACGGGTGCACGAGGCCAGGATACGAGGCGGTGCCGGCCCGGGCAGGCCGGCGCCGACGCGCCCGCCGGTCAGAACTCGAGCAGCACCTTGCCCTTGGCATGGTGGGATTCGAGACGCTCGAACGCCTGCTCCCAGTCGGCCAGGGGGTAGCGGCTGTCCACGGTCACGGCCAGCTCGCCGGCGTCCACGAGCCGGACGAGCTCGGCCAGGCCCGCCCCGTCCGGATGCATGAGGAAGAACTCGTAGGTCACCCCGGCCTTCTTCGCGGCCCGGCGCACCTTCGCACTGGCCACCCGGGAGACGACGGCGGCCAGCGGCCGACGCGACGGGCGCGCGGTCTCGCGAAGGCTGCCGGGGCTCGGCGGGCCCGCGATGGTCACCAGCCGGCCGCCGGGCTCGATCGAGCCGAGCAGCTCGGCCATCTGGTCACCGCCGATGAGGTCGAACACCTTGTCGAAGCGCTCGCCCCCCTCCGCGACGGTGCGGGCGCGATAGTCGATCACCGCGTCGGCGCCGGCCTCGCGGACGTACGGCTCACCCGCCGCGGAGGCGGTCACGGTCACGTGCGCGCCGCGCAGGTGTGCCAGGCGCGTGGCGATCAGCCCGACGCCGCCGGCGGCCCCGGTGATCAGCAGCCGCTCCCCGGGCTGCAGGTCCAGGTGCTCCGGGCCGAGTGCCTGCTGGGCGGTCAGGCCGGCGAGCGGCAGGCCGGCCGCGTCCGTCAGGGGCATGCGGGCGGGCGCGGCGGCCACCCAGTCCGCGCGCACCGCGGCCAGCTCGGCGAACGCCCCGTGGCCGGAGGGGTCCACGCGGGTGATGACCGCGTCACCCGGGGCGAACGCGGTCACCCCGGCGCCCACGGCCTCGACGATGCCGCTGAGCTCGTTGCCGGCGACCGTGGGGAAGTCGTCGGGGGCGATGGCCTTGAAGTCGCCTTCGCGATGCATCGCGTCGACGGGGTTGAGGCCGACCGCGCGGGTGCGGATCAGCACCTCGCCGGCGCCGGCCGTGGGGGCGGGGACGTCGGTGAGGGCCATGGCCTCACGGCCGCCGTAGGACTGGAGGACGAGTGCTCGCATGACGCCGAGCCTAGGCGCGCCGACCCGGAGTGCCGAGCCCTGTTCGCCGTCGTCGATCACGCAGGTCGGGCTCGGTGACCTCCGGCGTGATCATCCCCACGGCCACCCGTGACGCGGGTACGCTGATCGCTGTTCCACGTCACAGCGCTCTCGCTCGACTCGTCTCACCCGCACGGAGGCCTCACCCATGTCGTCCCGCATCCACCACCCCGGCCTCCGGTCGAAGGTGATGTCCGCCGCGGAGGCGGCGGCGTTCATCCAGCACGGCACCACCGTGGGCATGAGCGGGTTCACGGGGTCCGGCTACCCGAAGGCCGTGCCGATGGCGCTGGCCGAGCGGGCCAAGGAGCTGCACGCGCGCGGCGAGGAGTTCCGCATCAACCTCCACACGGGGGCGTCCACCTCCGCGGAGATGGACGGCGCGCTGGCCGAGGCGGACGCCGTCGCGCTGCGCACCCCGTTCCAGTCGGACCCGACGATGCGCGCCAAGATCAACGCGGGCGCCATCGAGTACATCGACACGCACCTGTCCCACCTGGCGCAGACCGTGTGGAACGGCTTCTACGGGCCCATGACCACCGCGGTGATCGAGGTGTCCGGGATTCGCGAGGACGGCCGTCTCGTCCCCAGCTCCTCCGTGGGCAACAACAAGTCCTGGATCGACCTGGCGGATCAGGTGATCCTCGAGGTCAACTCATGGCAGAGCGAGGACCTCGAGGGCCTGCACGACGTCTACTACGGCACCGCGCTGCCCCCGCACCGCACGCCGATCATGCTCACCCACCCCGCGGACCGCATCGGTGAGACGTACCTGCGGTGCGATCCGGCCAAGGTGGTGGCCGTCGTCGAGACCCACGCCCCGGACCGCAACTCCCCCTTCAAGCCCGCCGACGCGGACTCGATCGCGATCGCCCAGCACCTCGTGGAGTTCTTCGAGCACGAGGTGGCCCAGGGCCGGTACGACGAGCGGCTGCTGCCGCTGCAGTCGGGCGTGGGCAACATCGCGAACGCGGTGATGTCCGAGCTGGTGAAGTCCCGGTTCACGGGCCTGTCCGCGTTCACCGAGGTGGTGCAGGACGGCATGCTCGACGCCCTGGACTCCGGCACCCTGGCGACCGCGTCCGCGACCGCGTTCTCCCTGTCCACCGAGGCCGCCGAACGGTTCAACGACAACGCCGCGAAGTATCGGGACAAGCTGATCCTGCGCACCCAGGAGATCTCCAACCACCCCGAGCTCGTGCGCCGCCTCGGCATCCTCGCCATGAACGGCATGCTCGAGGCCGACCTGTACGGCAACGTGAACTCCACGCACCTGATGGGCACGAAGATGATGAACGGTCTCGGCGGCTCCGGCGACTTCGCCCGCAACGCGTTCACGTCGTTCTTCCTCACCCCCTCCACGGCCAAGGGCGGGGACATCTCCTGCATCGTGCCGATGGTCTCGCACGTGGACCACACCGAGCACGACGTGCACGTGGTGGTGACGGAGCAGGGGCTGGCCGACCTGCGCGGCCTCTCCCCCAAGCAGCGCGCCCGCACGATCATCGACACGTGCGCGCACCCGGACTACAGGGAGCAGCTGCGGGACTACTTCGACCGCGCGATGCGTGAGTCGGACGGCCTGCACACCCCGCACCTGTTGGGCGAGGCCCTGTCCTGGCACCAGCGCTTCCTCGAGACCGGGACGATGCGTCAAGGCTGACGGCCCACCGGGCCGGACACCTGCGGGACACCTGCGGAACGGGCCGCGCCTCGCGGCGGGGTGAGATCACGCCGGCTCCGGGCGCGCGCCCGGAGCCGGCACAGGCCCGCGGGGCCGGCGACGGCGTCAGCGGCGCCCGCCGTGCTCCCGCTCGGGGATTCCCGCGGCCCACAGGGCGGCGGCGATGAGGGCGGGCTGGCCGAACAGCCGCGCCAGGCGGCGGCCGTCGGTGTCCAGCCCGAAGCCGTCCTTGCGCTCGGCGTACTGCCCGATGTTCCCGGGGTAGATCGCGGTGTAGAAGGCCGCCAGGGCGGTGCCGGTCAGGCGGCGCTGCCCGGGGAGCGCCAGCAGAGCGGCCCCAAGGCCGATCTCGGCCACGCCGGATCCGAGCACCACGAGGTCCGCCGGGAGCGGGACCCACGAGGGCACCTGGGCGCGGAACTCACGGCGTGCCACGGTGAGGTGGGACAGCCCCGCGGCGGTCATGAACCCGCCGAGGCCGAGGCGGGCGGCGGTCTGGGAGAGGGGGACAGGCTGCCGGTGCTTCGTCATCACGCCTCCCCGAGCTCGAGGACGACGTCGATGTTGCCCCGGGTGGCGTTCGAATAGGGGCACACCTGATGCGCCTGCTCCATGAGGGCGCGGGCCTGATCCGCGGGGACATTGGGGAGCACGACCTCGAGGGTGACCTCCAGGCCGAAGCCCTCACCCTGGCGGCCGATGCCCACGCGCGCGCCGACGGAGGAGTCGGTGATGTCGGCACGGGAGGCACGGGCGACCATCTGCAGGGCCGAGTGGAAGCACGCGGCGTAGCCGGCGGCGAACAGCTGTTCGGGGTTGGTGCCCTGGCCGGAGCCGCCCATTTCGGTGGGCACGGCGAGGTCGAGGTCGACCCGCCCGTCGGTGGCGCGGACATGGCCGTCGCGGCCGGCGCCGGTGCTGAGCGCCTCGGCGGTGTAGATGGTCTCCATGGGAGGTCCTTTCATCCGCCCGCCCCGTGCGGGACGAGTCGGCTCCAGCCTGCCACCCTGTTAGGTCGCGCGCAACCAAGTCGCTCCCCAGCGACCACTAGAATCGCTCCCATGGATGCCGCGCCGACCCCCAGCCTCGCCCTCGAGGACCAGCTCTGCTTCGCCCTGCACCGGGCGGCGCGCGCCGTCACGCGCGGCTACGGCCCCCTGCTGTCCCGCCTCGGCCTCACCTACCCGCAGTACCTCGTGATGCTCACCCTGTGGCAGGCGGAGAGTGATGCCTCGGCCGAGACGGATGCGTCGACGCCGAAGACCGCCGGGGCGCTGGGAGTCGGCGCGCTGCGGGACAGGCTCGGCATGGACAACGGCACCATCACGCCTCTGGTGCGGCGCCTGGCCGGCATGGGGCTCGTCACGCGGGAGCGCGACGTCCACGACGAGCGGCGCGTGCTGGTGCGGCTGACGGACGAGGGGCGGGCGCTGCGGGCGTCCGCCCGGACGGTCCCGGCGGACGCCCTCACCCGGATCCCCCTCGACGTCGCCGAGCGCCGGGCCCTCATGGACCAGCTGAACCGGATCACCGAGGCCGTCGGGCCGCGCTGAGACAGCGGGAGCGGCCCGCGTGCGGAGCGGGGGTCAGCGCACCCGGTCCAGGATCGCCCGGGCGACGGCGTCCGCCTCACGCTCGGGCAGCCAGTGGTCCGCGTCGAGCTTCACGAACCGGTACTCCCCCGCCACCTGCCCGGCCGTGAGCTCGGCGGCCCGCGGCCCCAGGGCCGCGTCCCGGATGCCCCACACGTACGTGGTGGGGACCGACACGGGCGCGCTGCGCGTGGTGGTCACCAGATCCGGGTTCGCCCGATACCAGTTCACCGGACCGCGCAGGCTCTGCGGGGTGGAGAACCGGCGGGCGTAGTGCTCCGCCCCGGGGACCTGCCCCCGCTGCAGCAGGGAGCCCAGCCGTCGCGCGAGGATCCGTTCGGGGAGGGACGGTGCCTGGAAGGCGGCGATGTACCAGCTGCGGCGCAGCTGGTCAGGGCCGCGCAGGGCGCGGGCCAGGGCGGCCGGGTGCGGCGTGGACAGGACGGTCAGGGACGCGACGCGCTCGGGGTGGGCGGTGGCCAGCGCCCAGGCGACGGCGCCGCCCCAGTCATGGCCGACGACGTGGACGCGCCGCGCCCCCGCCGCGTCCGCCAGCGCGACGGCGTCCCCCACGAGCGCCGGGAGGCGGTAGGCCGCCGTCGCCCGCGGCGCGGCCCCCGGGGAGTAGCCGCGCTGGTCCGGCGCGAGGGTGCGCAGCCCCGCGGCGTGCAGCAGCGGCTCGACGTGCCTCCAGGACGTGGCGTCCTGCGGGAAGCCGTGCAGCAGCAGGACCACCTCCCCCTCGGCCGGCCCGCCGTCGCGGACATCGAAGGTCAGGCCCTGATGCCGGAAGGTGTCCATGCCGCCCCCGAGTGCGCCGTCGCTCGTCACAGCCGGACGACCATCTTCCCCGTGTTGGCGCCCTCGAGCAGGTCGATGAACGCCTGGGGCGCGTTCTCCAGACCCTCCCGGACGGTCTCGTCCCACTGGATCTTCCCGTCGGCGACCCACGGGCCCACGCGCTCGAGGAACTCGGGACGGACCTGCGCCGCGTACTTCTGCAGGACGAAGCCGCGCAGGGTCAGCCGCTTGCCGATCGCCAGGGCGAGGTTGCGCGGGGCCGCCGGCGGCTCCGTCGAGTTGTACTGGGCGATCGCACCGCACATCGCCACGCGGCCGTCGACCCGCAGCGCGGCGATGGCGGCCTCGAGGTGGTCGCCGCCCACGTTGTCGAAGTAGACGTCGATCCCCTCCGGCGCGGCCTCGGCCAGCAGGTCCGTGGGCGAGCCGTCGTGGTAGTCGAACGCGGCGTCGAAGCCCAGCTCCTTCACCCACGCCACCTTCTCGGGCGTGCCGGCCGAGCCAACGACGCGCGAGGCGCCCAGGAGGCGGGCGATCTGGCCGGCGACCGAGCCGACGGCCCCCGCGGCGCCCGAGATGAAGACGGCGTCGCCCTCCTGCATCTCGGCCACGTGCACGAGGCCGGTGTAGGCGGTCAGACCCGTCATGCCCAGCACGCCCAGGTAGGTGCTGTCCGAGAACTGGGAGGTGTCCACGGCCTGGACGGTGTCGCCGTCGAGGACGGCGTGCTCGCGCCAGCCGAGGCCGTGGAGCACGGACGTGCCCTCCGGCACGTCCGCGTGGCGCGAAGCGATCACGGTGCCCACCGCGCCGCCGTCGAGGGGGGCGTCGAGCTGGAACGGAGGCACATAGGACTCGACGTCGTTCATGCGGCCGCGCATGTACGGGTCCACGGACATCACGGTGTTGCGCACGAGGACCTGGCCCTCGGTGAGCTCGGGGAGCTCGACCTCGGTGAGGCGGAAGTTCTCCGGCGTCGGGGCGCCGTGGGGGCGGGAGGCGAGGTGGATCTCGCGCGTGTGGGTGGGGGTGCTCATCGAGTGGTCTCCTCGGGGTCGAAGTGGTGGGCTCGGCGGAGGGGGGTCAGCGCGCGAGCAGGTCGAGGACGCGGCGGGCGGCGTCGGCGGAGGAGGCCGGGTTCTGACCGGTCACCAGGGTGCCGTCCGTGACCACGAAGCTCTCCCCGTCCGGGCCCTTGCGGTAGTCCGCGCCGGCGGCGATCAGCGAGTCCTCGACGAGGAACGGGACGACGTCCGTCAGCTGGGCGGCCTCCTCCTCGCCGTTGGTGAACCCGGCGACCTGACGGCCGCGCACGAACGGGGTGCCGTCGGCGGCGGTGATCGGGTGCAGGATCCCGGGCGCGTGGCAGACGAGGCCGAGCGGGCGCCCGGCCGCGTCGCTGTCGAGGATGATCCGCGTGGAGTCGGCGTCGGACACCAGGTCCCACAGCGGGCCGTGACCGCCCGGGTAGAAGACGGCGTCGAACCCGTCCACGTCCACCTGGGCCAGGGGCGTGGTGTGGGCCAGGGCGGCCTTGGCCTCCTCGTCCTGGTCGAACCGGCGGGTGGCGTCGGTCTGCATCTCCGGCTGCGAGCTCGTCGGGTCGATGGGCGGCTGGCCGCCGCGGGGCGAGGCGAGGGTGACCTCGTGGCCGGCGTCCGTGAAGACGTAGTAGGGCGAGGCGAACTCCTCGAGCCAGAACCCGGTCTTGCGGCCGGTGTCGCCCAGCTGGTCGTGCGAGGTGAGGATCATCAGGATGCGGGACATGTCTGGGGCCCTTTCGTCGGTGGGGACTGAACTCTCATGGTCGTACACAACCGAATCTCGGGCAAGGGTGACGGTGCCCACCGGCCTGACGCCGCGGCCGCCGCGCCCGAGACATCAGCGCTCCGTCACCCGCCCGTCCTGGACCTGCCAGCGGCGGTCGGTGCGGACGGTGTCCAGCATGCGGCGGTCGTGGGTGACGAGCAGCAGGGCGCCCTCGTAGGTCTCCAGGGCCTGTTCGAGCTGCTCGATGGCCTCCAGGTCCAGGTGGTTGGTGGGCTCGTCGAGCACCAGGACGTTCACCCCGCGGGCCTGGAGCAGGGCCAGGGATGCCCGGGTGCGCTCGCCGGGCGAGAGCTCGTCCACGGGGCGGTTCACGTGGTCGGCCCTGAGGCCGAACTTGGCCAGCAGGGTGCGCACCTCCCCGGAGGCCATCTCGGGCACGAGCGCCTCGAAGGCCGCGGCGAGCGGGACGGTCCCGACCAGCAGCGAGCGCGCCTGGTCGATCTCCCCGATCTGCACGCTGGACCCCAGGGCGGCCATGCCCTCGTCCGGGGCCTGGCGGCCCAGCAGCCCGCGCAGCAGGGTGGACTTGCCGGCCCCGTTGGGCCCGGTGATGCCGATCCGCTCCCCCGCGTTCACCTGGCGGGACACCGGCCCGAGCGTGAAGCCGCCCTGCCGGAAGACGGCGTCGTTGAGGGTGGCGACCACCGAGCTGGAGCGCGGCGCCGCACCGATGGTGAACTCCAGCCTCCACTCCTTGCGCGGCTCCTCCACCTCCTCCAGGCGCGCGATGCGGCTCTCCATCTGCCGGACCTTCTGGGCCTGCTTCTCGCTCGACTCACTGTTGGCCTTGCGGCGCAGCTTGTCGTTGTCCGGGGACTTCTTCATCGCGTTGCGCACGCCCTGGCTGGACCACTCCCGCTGGATGCGGGCGCGGGAGACGAGGTCGTGCTTCTGCTCGGCGAACTCCTCGTACTTCTCCCGGGCCTGGCGGCGCAGGGTGGCCCGCTCCTCGAGGTAGGCCTCGTAGCCGCCGCCGTAGACGCGGTTGGTGCGCTGGGCGAGGTCGAGCTCCAGGACGCGGGTGACGCAGCGGGCCAGGAACTCGCGGTCGTGGCTCACCAGCACGACGCCGCCGCGCAGCTCCTGCACGAAGGCCTCCAGGCGGGTCAGGCCGTCGAGGTCCAGGTCGTTGGTGGGCTCGTCCAGGAGCACGACGTCGAAGCGGGAGAGCAGCAGCGCGGCGAGGCCGACGCGGGCGGCCTGCCCACCGGAGAGGGAGGTCATGAGGACCTGTTCCGGGGAGGCGGAGAGGTCCAGGCCGAGGTCGGCGAGGACGGCGGGGATGCGCTCCTCCAGGTCCGCGGCGCCGGAGGTCAGCCAGCGGGTGAGGGCGGTGTTGTAGCGGTCCGCGGCGGCGTCGGTGACGTCCGGGTCCGCCAGGGCCTCGGCGGCCTCGTCCATCTCGCGGGTGGCCTCGGCGCAGCCGGTGCGGCGGGCGATGTACCCGGCCACCGTCTCCCCCGGCACGCGCTCGTGCTCCTGCGGGAGCCAGCCGACGAAGGCGTCGGCCGGGGCCAGGCTGACCGTGCCGGCCTGCGGGGCCAGGTCCCCGCCGAGGATGCGCAGCAGCGTGGACTTGCCCGCGCCGTTGGCCCCCACGACGCCGACGACGTCCCCCGGCGCGACGGTGAGGTCGAGCGCGTCGAACAGCGTGCGATGGCCGTGGCCGCCGGCCAGGCCGGAGGCGACGAGGGTGGCGGTCATGCTTCTCCTGGCTCGAGTGCGCTTCCCTGGGGCGGGTCACCGCCACACTGTCACAGATCCCCCGGGGCACCGCCCCCGGGCACCGACTCCCAGACCTGCGGCGCGTTTCCTTCCTTGCCCTGACATGGGAAGAGTCATAGCGTCGCCAGGGTCAGGTGCGCGGCTCCGCGCGGCGCACACGGCGCTCCAGAGAGAAGGCAGAGCACTGATGACTGAACCGGTGAAGTACACGCCCGACATCGAGCATTCGGTCGACCGCGAGGAGGACCTGACCCGCGAGATCCTGGCCCAGATGGGCGCGTCACAGCGCCGCGCGGCGGGAGAGCACAAGCACGCCCACCGCGATGCCCACGCCAAGAGCCACGCCGTCCTCAAGGCCACGCTGGAGGTCCATGAGGGCCTGGCTCCCGAGTTGGCGCAGGGCATCTTCGCCCGTCCGGGCACCTACGAGGCGGTGGCGCGGCTCTCCTCCGCACCCGGGGACATCCACACCGACCGCACTCCCGCCCCGCGGGGCTGGGCCTTGAAGGTGCTGGGGGTGGAGGGCAAGCGGCTGCTGCCGGATCTGGACAGCCACAATCAGGACTTCCTCATGGTGAACTTCCCGACGCTCGCCTTCGGCACCGTGGCCCGCTACAAGGAGATGCTGAGCCTGCTGGAGAAGAACTCCCAGTCCCCCGAGCTGCTGCAGCGTCTGACGACGGGCGCCGCGCGCGTGGTCCGAGGTGCGGTGGAGACCGTCGGGGGGACCCCCAGCGCCACCCTGGAGGGCCTGGGGCGGGACAACGCCCACGTCCTCGGCGAGACGTACTTCACCCAGGGCGCCCTGCGCTACGGGGACCACGTCGCGAAGATCTCGCTGGCCCCGGCGTCCGAGAACGTGCGCGCCCTGACCGGTCAGGACATGAAGGTGGAGGACTTCTCCTCGATCAGCGAGATCGTCGCCGACTTCTTCTCGCGTGAGAGCGCAGAGTACGTCCTGCGGGCGCAGCTGGCGACCGACCCGGAGCGCATGCCGGTGGAGGACGCCTCCGTCCTGTGGGACGAGGAGGAGGCCCCGCACCAGCCCGTCGCCACCCTGCGCATCGAGGCGCAGGAGAGCTACAGCCATCCCCGCCGCGTCTACGGCGACGACGCCCTCACCTTCAACCCCTGGAACGGCGTGGTCGAGCACCAGCCGCTGGGCTCGATCATGCGCGTCCGCAAGCGCGCCTATGAGCAGTCCACTCGCTTCCGCCACGAGTTCAACGACCGCCCGGCCCCCGAGCCGTCGTCGCTCGACGACATCCCGGACTGATCCCGGCCCCACCCCTCACCATTCACCCCAAAGGATTCTCGAAGGAGGACCTCATGACTGACCGCTCAGACCCCCGACTGCAGGACGAGAGCCGCCTCGACGCCGTCAAACGCGCCGTCGAGGACGTCGCCCAGGACGCCCCCACGCTGGCCAAGATCGCCCTCGAGGCGATGATCCGCGAGCACAACCCGGACCTGTCCGGCACGGCCGACTCCGCCGGCCGCGTGGGGATGCGCTCGGGCAAGGTCTCGGAGCTGACCGCGATCGCCCGCCTCAAGCCGGGCGGCGCCGAACGGCTGCAGCGCATCTTCGACCTGACCCGCGGCAACATGGACGGCGCCCAGCGCGTGTCCACGCTCCACGACATGCGCTTCGTCTTCTTCGACGACAACACCCGCATCCTCTTCGCCACGGCCTACGACGGCGACTGGGACGCGTACATCAACGACTTCGCCACCAAGATCCCCGAGCTGATGGACCTCCTCTTCCAGAACGTGGAGGGGTGGCCGGGCATCGACAGCCCGACCGTGAAGGACTTCATCGCCGACCACCAGATCACCGCCTCCGGGTGGTTCGTGGCGAACCCGCAGGTCACCGTGGTGGACACGCGTCGACTGCAGCGCACCGAGGACGCGGTGAACACCTTCCTGGACCAGATGGCCGGGCGCACCGACCTGGACGAGGACACCGCGGCCGCCCTGAAGCAGCTCACCGACACGATCTCCACCCCCGAGGCGGTGGACTACTGAGATGGGCGTGCTCAAGGACCTGAAGGAACGTTTCGATCGGGAGCGGGTCGAGCTGGACCTGGACGACATCCAGGGCCTGGTGCTGCGGTCGCGGCCTGAGCCCTACGTCGGCGCCCACGCCATGCTGACCGTGGAGGAGGCCGAAGGCGGCCGGGACTTCGTCCGTCGCCTGGCCGAGCACGTGACCTCGGCGCAGGACTGGGCCGACGACCTGCAGTCCTGGACCGGCGTGGCGATCAGCTATGCCGGCCTGCGCGCCCTGGGGCTGCCCGAGGACTCCCTGGCCAGCTTCCCGCTGCCCTACCAGCAGGGGATGGCCGCCCGCGCTCAGCAGCTCATGGACACCGGGCCGAACGCCCCGGAGCACTGGGACGAGGCGTTCACCCAGGACGCCTGCCACATCGCGCTGACGATCTACGCGGCCGACGCCGACGCCCTGGACGCCGCCCTGGACCAGGCGGAGAAGGTGCTGGAGCACTCCACCGGAGTGACCCTGGTGGCCACCCACCGGTTCGGGGTCGACGAGCTGAACAAGAACCCCTTCGGCTTCCGGGACTCCATCTCGCAGCCGACGGTGGCCGGCAGCGGGGTGCGGCCCCAGCCGGGCCAGGAGCGCTCCATCTCCGCCGGCGAGTTCATCCTGGGCGAGAACAGCGAGACCGGTTCCCCGCTGGCCGTGCCGCAGCCGGATGTGCTGGGCCGCAACGGGACCTACGTGGTGCTGCGCAAGTTCGCCAGTCGGGTGGGCGCCTTCAACGAGTACCTGGCCTCGCAGAGCCCGGACCCGGAGGAGCAGCACCGGATCGCCGCGAAGATGTTCGGCCGGTGGCGCAGCGGCGCCCCGCTGGTGCTCTCCCCGGACCACGACGACGAGGAGCTGGGCAGCGACCCGGAGCGGCGCAACGACTTCACCTTCGAGGACGACCCGAAGGGCCTGATGTGCCCGCACTCCAGCCACATGCGTCGCCTCAACCCGCGGGACAGCGACCTGTCGATCATGACGGACGTGAACATCAAGCGGATCATCCGGCGCTCCTCGACCTACGGTCCCGGGTGGTCGCCGGAGGTGACCTCGGCCGACGACGCGAAGGAGGACCGCGGGATCTACTTCACCTTCATCAGCGCCCGGGCCTTCGACACGATCGAGTTCATGCAGCAGGAGTGGATCAACGGGGGCAACTTCGTGGACCTCGGCTCCGAGCGGGATCCGATCGTCGGTCTGCACGAGGACGACCCGACGCAGGGACGGTTCACCATCCCCGCCGAGCCGGCCCGCAAGCGCATCGACGGCATCACCACCTTCAACCGGATGGCCGGGGGCGAGTACCTCTTCATGCCCTCGCTCAGCGCCCTGCGGTGGATCGGCGAGGCGGGCTGGACCTCGGACCAGTCGGACGCCGAGGCGTGATGCAACCCCCGTCCCCGGGCGGCCCCGCGGGCGCCCAGCCGTGGCAGGTGGACCTGGACTGGCTGTGGGGCACCCCGCCGGGCAACGACGGCTCCCCCGCGACCCTGCGGCTGGACGTCGTCGGCCCCGGGGCGGCCCGGGCGGCCGCCGCGTGGCTGGGCTCCCTGCCCGGGGGCGAGGACGGCGTGCGGGGCAGGGGCGGCTGGCGTGCCGACCCGGGCGAGCAGCCCGGCGCGGACGACCACGCCGTCCTGCTGCTCACCTCGGCGGGTGAAGACGTGGCGGACGGGCTGGAGGACGCCGCGGACGACGCCCACGCGGCGCTGGCCGCCGTCGGGGGCCTCACCCTGCGGTGGACTCCCCTGCCCCGTGACCCGTCCCGCTGAGGCCCTCGCGCCCCGTCGGTAGGGTGGAGTGATGGCGACGGTACTTCTCGTGCGGCACGGCCGCACCACGGCCAACGCGACCGGACTGTTGGCGGGCCGCACCCCCGGGGTCAGCCTGGACGATCACGGACGGGAGCAGGCGGCCCGCACCGCGGACCGCATCGCGGCCGTGCCCGTGGCCGCGGTGGTGGCCAGTCCCCTGGAGCGGTGCGCGCAGACGGCCCGCGCCCTCCTCGATCGCCAGCCGGGGACGGTGCGCTCGCTGGTCGACGACGACCTCACCGAGTGCGACTACGGCCAGTGGCAGGGGCGCGCGCTCAGCGACCTGGCCACGGAGCCCCTGTGGGCGACGGTGCAGACCCAGCCCTCCGCCGTCGTCTTCCCCGGCGGGGAGTCCATGGCGGGCATGCAGGCCCGCGCGGTGGCGGCGATCCGCCGGCACGACGCCGCCGTCGAGGCCGAGCACGGGCCCGGGGCGGTGTGGGTGGCGGTGAGCCACGGGGACGTCATCAAGTCGATCCTGGCCGACGCGCTCGGCACGCACCTGGATCTGTTCCAGCGGATCGAGGTGGGGCCCGCCTCCGTCTCCATCGTGAGCTACGGTCCGAGCCGCCCGCGGGTCTGGGCGATGAACACCGACGCCGGGGACCTGTCCTGGCTCTCGACCCTCGGCCCGTCCGACGACGCCCCGGTGGGCGGCGGCGCGGGCACGGGCACCGGTGCGGTGGATGAGCAGACGCCTAGGATCGTGACATGACTGATGCACCTGCCCCCGCCCATGAGTTCGACTGGCCGGATCGGGTCGTGATCGGGACGCTCGGGCGTCCCGGAGCCCGCACGTTCTACCTGCAGGTGCGCACCGGGCCCCGGCTGGTGAGCCTGGCCCTGGAGAAGCAGCAGTCGGCCCTGATGGCGGAGATGATCGACGAGATCCTCGACGATCTCATGGCGCTGGAGGGCAACCCGCACAGCGTCCCGGCCAGCACGCCCGTGGAACTCGTGGACAACGATCCGCTGGACCCGGTGCAGGAGTGGTTCCGGGTGGGGGCCATCGGCCTGGGCTGGGACCCCACCACCGCGCAGGTGCTCATCGACGCGCACCCGCTCTCCGACGACGACGCCGACTCGGCGCCCGAGGCGGGTGCCGAGGCCGTGCGCGTGCGGATGCCCGTCGGCGCCGCCCGGGCGTTCGCCCGGCGCACCCGGGAGGTCGTGGACGCCGGACGTCCGTTCTGCTCGGACTGCGGCCAGCCCATCGACCCCGACGGCCACGACTGCACTCTCCCCGACTCCTGATGAGCCCCGCGGACGTGCCCGCCGGCGAGCTGGTGTCCGGGGAGCTGACGCTCACCGGCCGCATCACGACGGCGTCCAACGCCACGTTCCTCGGCGCGATCGGTGACACCCCGGTGGTCTACAAGCCGGTGGCCGGCGAGGCCCCGCTGTGGGACTTCCCCGCGGGCACCCTGGCCCGCCGGGAGGTGGCCGCGTCCCTGGTGTCCGAGGCGCTGGGGTGGGACATTGTGCCGCGCACCTGGCTGCGCGACGGCCCGTTCGGTAAGGGCATGGTGCAGCTCTGGCAGGAGCAGGATCCTGAGCAGGACGCCGTGGACCTGTTCCCGGCGGACGAAGTGCCGGCCTCGGGATGGCTCACGGTCCTGGAGGGTGAGGACGAGGGCGGGAATCGGCTGGTCCTGGCCCACGAGGACTCGGCGGCGCTGCGCCGCATGGCGGTGTTCGACGTGCTCGTCAACAACGCCGACCGCAAGGGCGCCCACATCCTCGCCATGCCCGGCGGCCACCGCCACGGCGTGGACCACGGGCTGACGTTCCATGTGCAGGACAAGCTGCGGACCGTGCTCTGGGGGTGGCTGGGCGAGGCGCTGAGCGAGGAGGAGCGCGACGGCGTCGCCCGGGTTCTCGACGGGCTCGACGGTGAGCTGGGGCAGGGGCTGGCGGAGCTGCTGGGTGCCGAGGAAGTCGACGCCCTCGCCGAACGCTGCACCCGGTTGCTCGACGACGGGATCTTCCCTGCCCCGAGCGGGCTGACGCCGGCCGTGCCCTGGCCGCTCTTCTGACGGGCCTGAGGCGTCAGCGCGGCCGCAGGGACGGCGGGTGCACTCAGTCCACGAGCCCCGCCGCGGCACCGGCCGCGCGGTAGTCCGCGGCGAGCGAGTCCAGGGTGGCGTGCGCGTTGAGCCCGCTGGGGTTCGGCGCCACGAACAGCCGCGTGCCCGGCCACGGCGTCTGCTGCTCCCCCAGCGCCGCCTTCGGGCGTCCGAACGCCTGCCGGTAGGCCGTCACCCCCAACACGGCGACGACGGCCGGCGCGTGCGCGGCCACGAGCGCGTCCAGGCGGGCGGGGGCGGCGGCGAGCTCCTCCGCGGTGAGCTCGTCGGCGCGGGCGGTGGCACGCGGGACGAGGTTGGAGATCCCGATGCCGCGGGCGTGCAGCTCGGCGAGGTCCTCGGCCTTGTAGCCGTCGGAGGCGTCGATCAGGTGTCGGGTGAGCCCGGCGCGGTGCAGGGCCGGGTAGAAGCGGTTGCCGCGGCGGGCGAAGTGCGCACCGGTGGCGGCGGTCCACAGGCCGGGGTTGATGCCGATGAACAGCAGCCGCAGCGGGTCTGGCAGCAGGTCGGGGACGGTGTGGTCGCGGAACTGCTGGAGCTCGGCCTGGGTGAAGCGCATGTCAGTAGTGATACCTCGCCTGGAGGATGATCAGGTCCTCGCCGTCGACGAGGTAGACGAGCCTGTGCTCCTCCGTGATGCGCCGGGACCATGCCCCGGCTGCGCCGTACTTCAGCTGCTCGGGCTTGCCGATCCCCTCGACGGGATGACACAGGGCGGCGTCGATGAGGGTGTTGATCCGTTTGAGGACCTTGCGGTCCGTGGTCTGCCAGTGCGTGTAGTCCTCCCAGGCGGAGCGGTCCCACACGAGGCGCACTCAGGCGTCCCCGTCCATGCGGTCCAGAGGGTGCTCCTCGACGCTCCCCGCGCGGGCGCGCTCGTAGGCGTCCAGCAGCCGGCGGGCGTTGGCCGGGGAGCGGAACAGGTAGGCGGTCTCCTGCCAGGCGGCGTACTCGTCCGCGGGCATGAGGACGGCGTTGCCCTTGCGGGAGACGATCTCGACGGCGTCGCGGTCCGCGTTCACTCGCTCGATGAGCGGGAACAGGGTCTTGCGGGCTTCACTGGCACTGATGGACATGCCGGCCTCCTCAGGCGCGTCGTGGTACCTGCTTATGGTACCAGTCGGTGAGGTGGAACTCAGGAGGCACCCTGTGGGATGCAGAACTACCTGCTCTCGTGGTCGGTGAGCACGACCCAGCCGAGGTCCTCACGGCGGCCGCCCTTCATGACGGCGCCGAGCCGGAGGACAGGCGCGATCTCCTCGGCACGGGTGGAGCCGACCTCGGGGACGAGGTCCCCGTGGGAGCGGTACTCGACCTGTTCGGCGTCGAACACCTGGAAGAAGAAGACCAGGTGCCCCTGCGGGCTCACGATGGGGGACTCGCCGGAGCCGCGGTGATAGCTCTCCAGCTCGTCGACGCTCCAGCCGAGCAGCTCCCGCCAGAACTCGACGACCGCGTGCAGGTCGAGAGCATCCCAGGTGAGGTGGGAAAGGCGGATGGACATGGCGGGCCCTGGAGTGGCGGCTGGCGGAGATGGACAGCGCCCGCGGCGGGCGCCCCCACGCTACGGGGGCGCATCAGCGCCCCGAAGTGTTGGGCGCGCTGGACATCGTCGCATGCCAGCGGCGCAGCCGGCGCGGCGGCAAATGTGCTCGGCGACGGCTTCCCCTGTGATGTCCAGGGAGGTTGTTGAGCCTGGTGGCAGGCGCGGCGCCGATCGCGGAGTGGACGCGATGATGATTGTAGAAGTGCAGCCATCCAGGCAACGCGGCCCTGCGTTCCGTCTCTGAGCTGTAGAACCGGGCGTAGGCCCACCCGTCAGCGAGCGTGCGATGGAACCGCTCAATCTTCCCGTTCGTCTGCGGCCGGTAGGGTCGAGTCCGCTTGGGCTTGATCCCGAGCTCGGTGCAGGCATCACGCCAGGCATGCGAGCGGTAGGCCGAGCCGTTGTCCGAGAGCACCCGCTCCACCTCCACGCCCAGGCGCGCGAAGTGGGCGACCGCGCGGCGCAACACCGCGATGGCCGTCTGGCTGCGTTCATCGGAGTGCATCTCGACATAGGCGAAGCGGGAGTGATCATCGATCACGGTGTGCAGAAAGCCCACCCCGAGCCGGGGCTGGTATCGGGCATCACGGGTTCCTTCGCGGTCCGAGGTCGCCGCGCGGTGCTTCATGCCCTGCTGGCGCCCGACGAATCGGTGTCCGCCCCCGTCGGGGATGCGGCCGAACTTGGTGACGTCGACGTGGATCAGCGAGCCGGGGTGGGGGTGCTCGTAGCGGCGGATCGGCTCGCCGGTGACCCGGTCCAGACGGGCGAGGCGGTTGATCCGGCAGCGCACGAGCACGGCATGGACGGTGGAGGCCGGCATCCTGAGTTCTCCGGCGATCTGTGCCGGCCCCAGGCGTCGGCGCCTTCGGGCGGCCACGATCTGTTTCACCACCGCCGGCGGTGTTCTGGTCGGCATCGTGGACGGCCGGCTGGACCGGTCTGCCATCCCTGCAGGTCCCTCGGCCCGGAAGCGTGTGGCCCATTTGCGTGCGGTGGGTGGGGAGACCATGAACATCTTGGCCGCGGTGGCGACCGGCCAGTGCTCCTCGACGATGAGCTTGGCCAGGCGTAGGCGGGCGCGAGGGGTCAGGGCGGCGTCAGCGTGGGACATGAAGGCCTTCTGTTCGCGTGAGCGGTTTCTCGACAATTCCACTCTCGCAACAGGAGGCCTTCGCTTGTCAGCTGTTCACGCAACAACGTCCCTGGACATCATACCTAGGCGAACCAGGAGGCAACGACGACACGGCCTGACACACTGTGGGCACCTTCCACCACTTAAGAACATGCGTTCGCCTGAATAGCGACTCAAGGAGCCGCTTATAGGCGTTTGGATTAACCATTAAAACCTTAGTCGACAATATAGGTGCTATACATTTTGCTCACAACAGCCGCTTCTCTCCTACGCGCCAAGGTGCGCCGAGCTTCACCCCAAGCATCGACAATAGAAGCTGCTGAAAATGGAATTAGTGTTGTCATAAGCGTCTGGGCGAGGTCAAGAGTCGAGTAATTACTATACGCCCAGACGCCTGCAGAGGCGACTCCACCAGGGACAATCCCCCTATTCACAACGCCGCGCAAGTCAAACCCATCCTTGTCCACTTCCCGAAGGAACTTGCTACGCGACGCCTCAAGTCTGCGCTGGAAGTTTTCTCTGACGTTTCTGTGGTGTACAAAACCGCTCACTCCGACAGATCGATCCATATAGTCATCCACAATCTCGCGAAAATCATTGCGGAACTGTCGAACATAGAGACTCTCGCGCATTACCCTAAAGTCACGATCCGTGAAAGTGTCATTACCCAGCCGATCCGGCGCGGGGAGATTCAAAGAGAGGCTCAAACCCGCAGCATTCCTCAGATCCCTGGAAGTGACAGCGGCGCTCCGTCGGGTTCCGCTCTTGGGTGTTCTCACTAGCTGGTTAAGGATAAATTCAGAGTCCAGCCATGACGGTAGATGAATGTCAAGCTGGCCAACATGCTTGGAAAGAACAGTTTCAATCTTTTCCATTTCTATGAGGGAAATCGCTCGATCTTGCCGCAGGCGGTAGTAATCGAGTGCAGTAGACTTAATACTATCCAGGCTGTTTAGCTCTTCAGGGCTCAGTAGATCCTTATCCGTGAGATCCGAAATCCGCTTCACTCGCGCGAAGCTGGGAAACTCCAGATACTCAATCAGACCAGACTTCTCAAGGCTGGCATTCTGGATTACACGCCAGATATCTACAATTGCATTAGGGAAATCCTGGTGACCCATTTGCCACCCCTGATCAGCCCCCGCCTCACGAAGTGAAAACCAAGCTCCGATCTTATCCTGGACCACAACGCTATCAGAGTAGATAAGCGACCTTCGCGCAAAAGACGTCTCCCTATCACCCCGCATAGTTCCATCACCGGGGTTATAATAGTCCGAAATAAACACCGGACGAACTTCATCAGTTGACTTGCTCGCTAGTCGCTTAAGCGATGCCCGATGTGCCCCGTACGCGTCCAGCACCTCGTTGTAGATGATACCCTTATCCCTGTATGTCTTAGTCTTAAATCTTTCTACCTCTTTAAATTCCCCAATTACACCAATAACAATATCGCTCAGCAGCACGGATTTTACCCCAAAACATCGGTTTGGCAAATCGAATTGTCGAGATGCGGCGAAGACTTCGCACGACACTCGAGGGAGACTGTAGAATTAGCTCCCTGGGCACATACATGCAGTGTAGCTGGCCGCCTGCATCTCACTGAAGCGCCCTGGGTTTCGTTCCGAGGTCAGGACGCAACGGGCGCTGAATCCTGGTCGTGAGTGTAGGCCGCCTCGACCTCCACTGGAGTGCGGTAGCCGAGCGCTTCGTGGAGACGCTGCGTGTTCCACCAGTGCACCCACCCCATGGTGGCCAGCTCGACCGCCTCGACGGACTCCCAGATCCGCTTGGCGTGGATGAGCTCGGCCTTGTAGAGCCCGTTCACGGTCTCGGCCAGGGC
>NZ_JXSP01000174.1:0-51695 GCF_000946635.1 Micrococcus sp. MS-ASIII-49 | reverse complement strand
CGGCGGATGGGCAACGACCACCCCTCGATCGCCCCCTATCAGCTGCTGGCGTGCCGGGACGCGCCGCTCGCCGTCGCCATCGGCAATGACGCGCAGTTCCGCACCTTCGCCGCGGCCCTCGGCGTCCCCGAGCTCGCCCAGGACCCGCGCTTCACCACGAACACGGACCGGGTCGAGCACCGCGAGGAGCTGCGCACCGCCCTGGAGGACGCGCTCTCGGCCGAGACGGCCGCCCACTGGCGGGACGTGCTGCAGGCCGAGCGGCTCCCGGTCGGCCTCGTGTCCACCGTCGCCGAGGGCGTCGAACTGGCCGAGTCCCTCGGCCTCGAGCCGACCGTCGAGGTCCAGGACCGCTCCGGCGCCCCGGCCGGCCGGCAGTTCCGCCACCCGGTGCAGTGGGACCCGCCCGTCGCGCACCCGCGCCACGCGCCGCCCGCGCTCGGCGCGGACACGGCGGCCGTCAACACCTGGCTCGACGCCCGCTGACCACCCCGCAGAGAGGACCCCCACCATGACCACCCCGTTCCACACCGAGGCCGACTCGTTCCTCGGCCGCGCCGACGTCGTCGGCCTGGACTCCCTGTTCTCCGCCGAGGAGAAGGCCGTCGCACTGAAGGTGCGCGGCTTCGTGGACGAGCACATCCGCCCGCACATCGCCCGCTGGTACGACGACGCCGTGTTCCCCCGCGAGATCGTCCCCGAGCTGGGCCGTCTCGGCGTGCTCGGCATGCCCTACGAGGGCCACGGCATGCCCGGCCGCTCGGCGGTGGAGTACGGCCTCGCCGCGCAGGAGCTCGAGGCCGGCGACTCCGGCCTGCGCACCTTCGTCTCCGTACAGGGCTCGCTCGCGATGGGCGCGATCCACAAGCACGGCTCCGAGGAGCAGAAGGCGCAGTGGCTGCCGCGCATGACCGCCGGCGAGGCGGTCGGCTGCTTCGGCCTCACCGAGCCGGGCGCCGGCTCGGACCCGGCCTCCATGACGACGACGGCCCGCCAGGAGCCCGGCGGCGACTGGGTGCTCGACGGGGTCAAGCGGTGGATCGGGCTGGCCACCCTGGCCGACGTCGCGATCATCTGGGCGCAGACCGGCGAGCCCGGCGACGGGCGCGGGGTGCGCGGCTTCGTGGTCCCCACGGACACTCCCGGATTCCGCGCGGAGGCGATCACCCAGAAGCTGTCCATGCGGGCGTCGGTGCAGTGCGAGATCCACCTCGACGGCGTGCGCCTGCCCGCCTCCGCGATGCTGCCGGCCGACTCCGCCGTCGGGCTCAAGGGCCCCTTCCAGTGCCTCAACGAGGCCCGCTACGGGATCATCTGGGGTGCGATGGGTGCGGCCCGCGACTCCTTCGACGCCGTCCTCGACTACGCGATGCAGCGGCAGCAGTTCGGGGTGCCGCTGGCCTCCCACCAGCTGACGCAGGCCAAGCTCGCGGACATGGCCGTGGCCATCGGCAAGGGCTACCTGCTGGCGCACCAGATCGGCCGCGCCAAGGACGCCGGCCCGCTCACCCCCGCCATGATCTCGGCGGGCAAGCTGGACAACTGCCGCGTGGCCATCGGCATCGCCCGGGAGGCCCGCGAGATGCTCGGCGGCAACGGCATCACCCTGGAGCACTCGCCGCTGCGGCACGCGAACAACCTCGAGTCCGTGCGCACCTACGAGGGCACGGACGAGGTCCACCAGCTGACGCTCGGCCGGCACCTCACGGGCATCGGCGCGTTCGCCCCGGCCCGCTGAGCCCCGCGCCCGGGCTCAGGCGTCGTCGGCGGGCGCCTCGGGCGCCGGGGCCTCCTCGGCGACGGAGGCGAGGATCGGGGTGGCCGGCAGCTTCCGCACGCGCTTGGGGCGGCGGGCGCGGGCGGGGATGAGGGCGCGCATGTTCTCGGTCTTGCCGAAGCAGAGCAGCCGGTCGCCCTCCTCGAGGACCTTGGTGTCCGCGGGGTTGGGGAACACGGAGGTGCCGCGGTGCAGGGTGAGCACCTGCAGGTCCTTCGCGAGCAGCCCGGAGTCCTCGATGGACTGGCCCACCCAGCCGGAGCCGGCGTGCACGGTGATCTCACCGACCCCGTACCCGGTGGACACGGCCAGGCGCTGGCGCACGTCGATGTCCGGGAAGCCGGCCTGGTCCGCCACGTAGTCGATGATCGCGCCGGCCACGTCCAGGTCCGTGGCGGCCTCGATGCCCTGCAGCCCCGGCGAGGAGTTCACCTCCACGACCAGCGGACCGTGCTCGCCCTCGAGCATGTCCACCCCGGCCACGCGCAGGCCCATGATGTGGGCCGCCCGCACGGCGGTCTCCGCGTACTCGGGCGAGAGCTCGACGCGCTCCACGGTGCCGCCGCGGTGCACGTTGGAGCGGAACTCGTCCCCCTGGGCCCGGCGGCGCATCGCGGCCACCACGCGGTCCCCCACCACGAGCGCGCGGATGTCCGTGCCCTTGGACTCCTCCACGAACCGCTGGATGAGCACCTGCTGGTTGGTGCCGTGCAGCGTCTCGATGATCGCCTCGGCCACCTTCTTGGTCGGCGCCAGGATCACGCCGATGCCCTGGGTGCCCTCGAGCAGCTTGATCACCACGGGCGCCCCGCCCACCATGTCGATCGCCGTGGAGACCTCGCCGCGGTTGCGCACGAACACGGTGGCGGGCATGTCGATCTCGTGGCGGGAGAGGATCTGGGTGGCCCGCAGCTTGTCCCGCGAGTTCATGATCCCGGCGGCCGTGTTGGGCGTGTAGACGTCCATCTGCTCGAACTGGCGCACCACGGCGGTGCCGAAGTAGGTCACCGAGTTGCCGATGCGCGGCAGCACGGCGTCGTAGCCGGAGAGGGGGCGGCCGCGGAACATCAGATCGGGCTCGTCCGAGCTGAGGTCGATGCCGAAGCGCAGGGTGTCCAGGACCTTCACCTGGTGGCCGCGCTCGAGCGCCGCGGTCTTGAGGCGCTGCGTCGAGTAGGCGCGCAGGGAACGGGAGAGGATGGCGAGCTTCATGACCGCTTTCCTGGGAGGATGAGGGGCGTGTCTGAATCTAAGCACACGGCCCCGGCCCCCCACGGCGTGCCCCCCACCGACGACGGCGCCGCTCGCCCGGGGCTGGTGGGCTGGCGCGAATGGGTCGGCCTGCCCACCGCCCACACCCCCTGGATCAAGGCCAAGATCGACACCGGCGCCCGCACCTCGGCGCTCCACGCCTTCGGCATCGAGCGGTTCACCCGCGACGGCGCCGCCTGGGTCCGGTTCGAGGTGCACCCGTGGCAGACCTCGGCCGCGGACGCGCGGACGGCCGAGCTGCCGGTGGCCGACCTGCGGACGGTCCGCTCCTCGAACGGCGAGGCGCAGGAGCGCGTCGTCGTCGTGATGCCGCTGACCCTGGCCGGCCGCACGATCGAGGCGGAGGTGACCCTGACCCACCGCGACGAGATGGGCTTCCGCATGCTCGTGGGGCGCACCGCGCTGGCCGCCGGCGGCCTCCTCGTGGACCCCGCCGCCTCGTACGTGGGCGGGCAGCCTCCGCGCGGCGTGCGCCGCCGGAACCGGGGACGCGCGTGAGCCCTCGCCCCGCCCGCGCCCCCTTCGCGTTCGGCGGGGTCGAGATCCCGGCCGGCCGCCGCCACGAGCTGTCCCTGCCGATCTCCCAGCTCGTCACCGGCGCGGACGTCACCCTGCCCGTGCACGTGCTCCACGGCCGCGAGGACGGGCCCACCGTGTGGGTCTCCGCCGCGATCCACGGGGACGAGGTGGCCGGCGTCGAGATCGTCCGCCGCGTCCTGGAGCGCCTGCAGCCCAGAAACCTGCGCGGCACCCTGCTGGCCGTGCCCATCGTCAACGTGCTCGGCGTCATGGCCGGGGACCGCTACCTGCCGGACCGCCGCGACCTGAACCGCTCCTTCCCCGGCTCCGCCCGGGGCTCCCTGGCCTCGCGCATCGCGCACCTGATGATGACCGAGGTGATCGGCCGCTGCACCGTGGGCATCGACCTGCACACCGGCGCGGACCGCCGCTCCAACCTGCCGCAGATCCGCTGCGACCTGGAGGACCCCCAGACCCGCGCGCTCGCCGAGGCGTTCGGCGCGCCCGTGCTCTTCCACGCCCGCCTGCGGGACGGCTCCCTGCGCGCCGCGGCCCGCGAGACCGGCGCGCGCGTGCTGCTCTACGAGGCCGGCGAGGCCTGGCGGTTCGACGAGTACGCGATCGCCCCCGGCGTGGACGGGGTCCTGCGCGTGCTCGCGGCCCTGGACATGGTGGATCCCGCGGACGTCGGGCTCACCGAGCCCGGGCCGGACGCCGTCGTCGACGCCCCCGGTCCGCTGCCCGGTGAGGTCCCCGAGGAGCGGACCACGGACGTGCCCGAGGCGACCGACGCCACCGGCGAGGACACCGCCGCCGTGCACCCCGACGTCGTCGACGGCGAGCAGGACGCCCCGTACCTGGTGTGGCAGTCCACGTGGGTGCGCGCCCGCGCGGACGGCCTCGTGCACCTGGACGTCTCCCTCGGCGAACGCGTGAGCGCCGGGGACCGGATCGGCGCGCTCTACAACTCGTTCGGCCGCCGCCTCGCGCACGTGAAGGCCGAGCTGACCGGCGTGGTCATCGGCCGCACCGAGGCACCCCTGGTGCACCGCGGCGACGCCCTCGTGCACATCGGGGGATGGGACGCATGAGCAGCGGCGGGGCGCCGTCCGCGCGCCGGAGCCGCCCGGCTCAGGCCGGGGACGGGCGCCGGGCGATGGCCCGGCCGCCGTGCACGAGCCGGTAGTAGAGCAGCAGCGCTACCCCGACCCCGCCGGAGAGCAGGTACATCACCGGGATCCCGACGGCGGCCGCCACCGCGCCGAGCACCATGGGGCCGAGGCCGGTGCCGAGGTCCAGGAGCAGGAAGAACGTGCCCGTGGCGACGCCGATCTCGGTGGGCCGGACCACCTTGATCGCGATCGTCTGGAACACGCTCACCACCGGCCCGTAGGTCAGCCCCAGCAGAGCGCCGGCCACGAGCATGCCCGCCGGCTCCCGCCACAGCGCCAGCACCGCGTAGGAGACGGCCATGCCCGCGAGGATCGGGTAGGCGACGGCGTTGTCCCCGTGCCGGTCGTGCAGCACGCCCAGGACGGCGCGGCCCACGATGGTGCCCGCGGCGAAGAGCAGGAAGAACAGGCTCGGCACCATCGCCGGGTAGCCCTGCTGCTGCGCGAACGTGGCCATGAACGCGAGGATGCCGCCGTACATGAACCCGGAGGCCAGGGCCACGCCCGCCGCCGGCGCCACCTCCGCGGAGAACACGTCCGCCCGGTGCAGCCGGAACCGGCCCGTCAGCGGCGGCTCGGGCACGCGCAGGAACAGGGCGATCAGCAGGGCCATGCCCGTGAAGCCGATGCACGCCCGGAACAGGGCGTCGTAGCCGAGGGCCGTGCTCAGCTGCAGGGCCACCATCGGCCCGACGGCGCCCGCGAGCGTCATGGACGTGGAGAACCAGCCGGTGCCCTCGGAGCGGCGCACGGGCGGGACGATCCGCTGCACGGCCGTGGCCAGCACGGTGCCGGCCGCGCCGAAGCACATGCCGTTGAGCAGCCGTACCACGGTCAGTGCGGCCAGGGAGTCCGCCCACAAGTACGCCGCCGTCGTGAGGACGTAGCAGGCCAAGGCGACGAGCAGGACCCGCCGCCGCCCCCACGCGAAGGTGGCGGGCGTCGTCGTCATGCGGGTGAGGACCGCGCCCAGCACGAACGCCCCCACCACGACGCCGGCCTCCGCGTCCGACGCGCCGAAGGACGTGACGGCGTAGAGCGCCATGGCGGTCATGAGCGTGTAGAAGATCATCGCCACGAACAGGTAGGTGGCGCTGACGAGGATGAACGGGCGCGTCCACAGCGGCGGGCGCGGGGCCGCCGTCGAGCCGGCGGGGTCGGAGGACGGTGGGGCGGAGGGCATGACCTCCATGTTCCCCCACGGCACGAGGCCCCGGCCCGCTCGTGAAGAGCAGACCGGGGCCTCGGGTGCGTCGCGTGCGCGACGGGTTCAGAAGCGGTTGATCACTTCTTGGCCTTGGCGGCCACGACCTGCAGCTGGACGGTCGCGATGACGTCCTCGTGCAGGCGGACCTGGGCCTCGTGGTTGCCCACGGACTTGATGTGCGCCGGCAGGGTGATCGAGCGCTTGTCCACGGAGCCGAGGCCGGCGGCCTCGATCGCCTCGGCGACGTCGGCGGTCTGGACGGCGCCGAACAGGCGACCCTCCGCACCGGCGGTGCGCTCGAGCTTCACGGTGGCGGACTGGAGCTGCGCGGCCTGGGCCTGCGCGTCCTCCAGGTTCGCCACCGCGCGGGCCGCGCGGGCCTTCTGCAGGGACTCGACCTGCTTCTCCCCGCCCTTGGTCCACACGGTGGCGAAACCGCGCGGGAGCAGGTAGTTGCGGGCGTACCCGTTCTTGACCTCGACCACGTCACCGGAGGTGCCGAGACCGGCCACTTCCTGGGTCAGGATGAGCTTTGCCATCTGGGTGTTCCTTCCTTCGCTCGCTCGATCAGCCGCGGCCGGCGCCGGCGTAGGGCAGCAGGGCCACCTCGCGGGCGTTCTTGACGGCCTGGGCGATCTTGCGCTGCTCCTGGACGGTCACGCCGGTCACGCGACGGGCACGGATCTTCCCGCGGTCGGAGATGAACTTGCGCAGCAGGGCCACGTCCTTGTAGTCGATCTCGGTGATCTTGGCGGCCTTGAGCGGGTTGGACTTCGGTTTGGGCTTGCGGAGTTCAGCCTTCGCCATCGTGGTGCTCCTTCAGAGTTCTCTGGAGCCCGCAGAACGGTTCTGCGGGATGGGATCACGCGGCGTCCCGTGCGGGGCACGGGGCCGTGTGCAGTGCGGCCCGGCGGTGCCGGGTCGCGGGTGGGATGGGCCGCCGGGGCGGCCCTCCGGGCAAGGTGCGCCCGGACGGAGAGGTCCGTGGTGTTCCGTGTCCGTCGCGGCCGCGGGGGCCGCGCCCGGTCAGTGCAGGATCAGAACGGGGGCTCGTTGGAGGACGGGGTGTCCCATCCGCCGCCACCGCCGCCGGACCAGGGGTCCTGCGGTGCGGCCTGGCCGCCGCCCTGCTGCTGGCCGCCCCAGCCGCCGCCCTGCTGGGCGCCGCCGAAGCCGCCGTCGTTGTTCCCCCCGAAGCCGCCGCCGGCCGGGGCGCCGCCGAAGCCGCCCCCCTGCTGGCCGCCGCCGAAGCCACCGCCGCCGCCGCCGCGCTGGGCGCGGGTGACCTTGGCCGTGGCGAACCGCAGCGCCGGGCCGACCTCGTCCACGTCCAGCTCCCAGCTGGTGCGACGGTTGCCGTCCCGGTCGTCGTAGGAGCGCGCCCTGAGGCGGCCCTGCACGATCACGCGCATGCCCTTGGTCAGCGACTCCGCCACGTTCTCCGCGGCCTCGCGCCAGACCGAGCAGCGCAGGAACAGCGCTTCGCCGTCCTTCCACTCGTTGGTCTGGCGGTCGAACGTGCGGGGCGTGGACGCGACGGTGAAGTTCGCGACGGCCGCGCCGTTCGGGGTGAAGCGCAGCTCCGGGTCGGCGGTGAGGTTGCCGACCACGGTGATGACGGTCTCGCCTGCCATGGTCACTCCTGTCTTCGGGGGTTCTGCCGGTCAGTGACCGGATCCGGGGATCCGGGACTGCTCAGCGGGGTTCCGGTGGGGGCGTCGGGGACTGATCCGATGCTCTCAGACCCTCCGGACACGGTACGAGGATCACTCAGCGGTGATCTTCTGCTCCTCCGGACGGATGATCTTGGTGCGCAGGATCGTCTCGTTGAGGTTCAGCAGACGGTCCAGCTCCTGGGTGGCGGCCGGCTCCGACTGGAAGTTGACGACCACGTAGATGGCCTCGGACTTCTTCTGGATCTCGTAGGCGGTCTTGCGGCGACCCCACACGTCGATGTTGTCGACGGTGCCGCCGGCGTTCGTGACGACCTCGAGGTACTTCTTCAGGGTCGGCTCCACGGTGCGCTCGTCGACCTCAGGGTCGATCAGCACCATCAGCTCATAAGCACGCATGCGAACCCACCTCCTCTGGGCTTGCGGCCGCGGTCTCTCCGCGGCAGGAGGTTCTGCGTTCTCCCCTTACGCATGCATCCGCACTCTTCGGCGGCACGCAGGGGATCCCGTCAAGAATACCAGCACTGCGCCTCCGCAGATGAGGTGCCACCCCTAGGGGGCCGTGGGGTGGCCGGGGCTTGCCCTCGGTCGACGACGACGTACCTTGGAAGGAGGACACACATCCTGTGTCACACCCCTCTCACGTTTCGGAGCATCCATGTCAGAGTCCACGTCGGCAGCGCCCCAGCCGTCCCAGTCCGTCCCCTCCCGCCGCCGAGTCGCCAGCAGCCTCGCGTGGGCGGTGCCGACCGTCGTCGCCGCCGCCGCTGCCCCCGCCGAGGCGGCCAGCCCTCTCCCGCGGATCGACCGCGTGTTCAGTATCCGCCGCGCCACCACAGCAGCCGTACCCGGCGCGTCGGTGTCGGCCTGCGGCTCGGGTTCGACCCGCTTGAGCGTCACCACGGACGACGTCAATACCTACTACCGGATCGCCAATGTGCGCACCGGCTCCACGGTGACGGATGTGACCGCCTCCGTCCTGGTGCAGAAGGACATGGTGGATGCGATGGAGACTGGGAAGAACCCCACCACCTTCACCTGGACGAGCAGCGCTACACCGTCCTGGAGCACCCCCGTCCGTGAGGTCTCCGGGACCGGCAGTCCGGTCCTGTACACCAACAATGGAATCCAGTACTACCGCTACGTCAGCAAGCTCTCCACCCCGGTACCCGCCCCCGTCTCAGGCACCATCACCCTGCCGATCATCGGGTGGTACAGCAACTGCAGCACGACCCTCGCCGGCGTGTCGGTCAACGGCCGCGGCAGTGCCGTCGTGAACGGCACGCCCTTGGTCAATGTCGGCACCTACCGACAGCTGTGACCCCAGGCTCCGCCGGCTGACGCAGCCCCGCGCACGCCGCTCGCGGCGCCCCCCACGCGCAGCCTCACACCCCGCGGAAGAACTCCCGCACGGCCGCCGTCAGATGCTCCACATCCCGCACGCCGCACATCTCGCGCGCCGAGTGCATGGACAGCAGGCCCAGGCCCACGTCCACGGTCCGGATGCCCAGGCGGGTCGCCGAGATCGGGCCGATGGTGGAGCCGCAGGGGACGTCGTTGTTCGAGACGAACTCCTGGAACGGCACCCCCGCCACGCCGCACCAGCGGGCGAACGCGGCTTCTCCCCCGGCGTCGGTGGCGTAGCGCTGGTTGGCGTTGATCTTCAGCAGCGGGCCGTGGTTCACGCGCGGGTGGTTCACGGGATCGTGCCGCTCGGCGTAGTTCGGGTGCACCAGGTGGCCGGCGTCCGCGGACAGCAGCCAGGACCCCGCGATCGCCCGCGCCCGGCCCTGCCCGGCCACGCCGAGCGCCTCGAGCACGCGCCCCATGACCTCCTCGAGCAGCGGACCGGCCGCCCCGGACCGCGACGCCGACCCCAGCTCCTCGTGGTCGAACGCGGCGAGCAGCGGGATCACCGGGGCGCCGGACGCCTCACCGGCCACCCCGCCCGCGACGGTCCCCTCGTACACGATCGGCCCCTCGGCGCCGCCGTGCTCGCGCGCCAACTCCTCGAGCGCCACGAGGCCCGCGTGCACCGAGCTCAGGTTGTCCAGCCGGCCCGACGCGAAGAACTCGCCCGCCAGCCCGAAGAGTCCGGGCGCCTGGGCGTCGGCCACCACGACGTCGTGCCCGCGCACCGCGGCCGGGTCCACGCCGGCGGCGGCCGCGAGCGCGGTCAGCACGTCACCGGGCACGCGGGCGACCAGACCGTCGGCCACGGTCGCGCCGGCGCCCTCGCCGCGCGGGTCGAGCGCCCCCACGACGGGGTTCGTGTGCCGCTGCCGCTTCAGCGTCAGCCCCTCGTTGACCTCGCGGTCCAGGTGGATGGCCAGCTGCGGGATGCGCCCCACGGGCCCGGTCGCGGCGAGCACCTGCGTGCCGTCGTCGAGGGCGAGACGCCCGGCGAACCGCAGCTCGCGGTCCAGCCACGAGTTCAGCAGCGGGCCGCCGTACACCTCGACACCGGCCTGCACCCAGCCGTCGGCCGTGACGGTGGCCGGGTTCGGCTTGAGCTTGAACCCCGGCGAGTCCGTGTGCGCGCCGAGCACGCGGAACACCGGCACGACGCCGGCGCTCGGCCCCGCGTCGTCCGGCCCGGCCACGCGCGGCTCAGCGCCCGCGGCCCGGCCCAGCGCCCCGGCGCCCGTCGGCACGATCCAGGCCACCGCCGCGCCGTCGCGCACCACCACATAGCCGCCCGGGGCCGACGGGAAGTCGACCGTCTCGTCCAGCCGGGTGAAGCCGACGGCCTCCAGGCGGCGTGCGACCTCCTCCGCGGCGTGGTAGCTGGAGGGCGAGGCGGTCACGAACTCGGCCAGGTCCCGCAGGTGGGCGGGCAGCTCGGCGGCGGTGTCACGGGTCACGGGGGTCATGCCCCGACCGTACCGCCCCCACCACCCCGTCCGACTACCCTGGCCCGCAAGCGGGCCCGCCGCATCGCCCGCCCCGTCAGCGCAGGAGGAGCCCGCCGTGGACATCATGATCGCCGTCGCCGTGGGGGTCTTCCTCCTGGTGGCGTGGACCGTGGGCGGCTGGGCCATCGTGCGGCTGGGCTTCACCCGGGACGGGGACGCGGCCCGCGCCCCCGCCCACGACGCCCACGACGACGGCGCCGCGCGTCCGGCGCACCCCGGCGCGGCCGCGGACCCGGCCACCGACCCCCACGTGATCTGGCGCGAGCAGATGAAGGCGGCCACGGCCGCCTCCGGGGCGCAGTGCGTCTGCCCGCCACCCCGCGAGGGCGGCGCCGCCGAGGCGGGCACGACCGCGCCGCCGTCGTCCCCGGACTGCCCGATCCACCGCTGGGACTACGCCTGAACCGCGGCCGGCTGGCCTGAGCGCCCCCGGGCCGGGCCGGCGTACGCGCCGGCGAGCGGGTCGGTGTCCGGGTGGCCGCCGTGGTCGCGCTTCACGAGGTCCTCCGCCGGGTGCAGCATCTCCCACACGACGCGCCCGCACAGCCACAGCACCGCAAGCATGTGCGCGAGGATCGCGGCCACGTAGACGGAGTCGTCCATGGAGTGCTGCGGCGGGGTCTCGGCCACCCCCTTGGCCAGGTACATCCACACGGCGAAGAAGTGCAGCGCCTCCACCGTCTGCCACACCCAGAAGTCCCGCCAGCGCGGCAGGGCGAGCGCCAGGAGCGGGATCAGCCAGACCACGAACTGCGGTGAGTACACCTTGTTGGTGAGCACGAACGCCGCCACCACCAGGAACGTCAGCTGCGCCAGCCGCGGGGTGTGCCGCACCCGCACGCCGAGCACGAAGATCCCGAGGCAGCACACCGCGAAGGTGCCGTAGGCCAGCAGGGTCAGGGAGTCCTCCGGCACGAACGCCCACCCGGCCTGCGCGGCGGTCACGTCCCATGCGTGCCACACGCTGGACAGGCCCGGCCCGCGCTCGCCGGAGAAGGTGAAGAACACGGACCACGCCTGGAAGTTCAGGGCCATGAGCGGCACGTTGACCGCCGCCCACGCCGCCACCGTGCCCCCGGCCGCGAGCAGGAAGGGCCGCCACCGTCGCGAGCGCACCGCCAGGATCAGCAGCGGCCCCAGGATCAGCAGCGGATACAGCTTCATGGCCGCGCCGAGGCCGAACAGCATCCCCGCCGTCAGGGACCGGCCGCGCGACCAGGCGTACATGCCGCACGCCAGCAGGGCCACGGCCCACAGGTCCCAGTTGATGGTGCCGGCCAGCACGATCCCCGGGGCCACGGCCACCATGAGCCCGTCCGTCCACCGGCGCCCCGCCATCCGGACGGTCAGCACCGCGACAACGGCCCACAGCACCACCACGAATCCGAGGTTCACGAGCCAGAACACCACCGTGCCCTGCTCCGGCGAGAACGGCAGCGCCTGCGTGATCCAGGCCGCCACCGAGCCCACGACGGACATCAGCACGGGGTACTCGAACGTGGAGCCCGCCCGGAACGGCGCCCACGGGTCCGCCGCGAACCCCCGCCCGCCGTAGAGCGCGGCCCAGTCCGAGTAGCAGCCCGCGTAGTAGACGTCCGGGGCGCCCCAGCCGTGCAGCAGGCACGGCGACTTCTGCAGCACGGTCACGACGGCGGCCAGAGCCACCAGCAGCCCCGTCAGCGCCGCGGGCCCGGCCCAGGAGCCGGTCCCCCGTCCGGGGCCGTTCGCCGCGAGGCCGCCGGCGAGCTGGAAGCGGCCGCCGCGCTCGCCGGGGGCGGGCAGGGTCCCGGACGGTGCGCTGTCAGCGGAACGCCCGGCGGGGGCACCCGGGTCGGCCACGGCGTCGCACGGGGCGCCGTCCGCGGCGTGAGTGGGCGGCTCGCTGGGGGTCGCGGCATGCGCGGGGGCCGGTCTCATGCCCCCATCCTAGGAAGCCGCCCGGACACCGGACGGGCGGGGCCGCCGTCGTCGGTCGTAGACTGGCGGGGTTGATCCCCGGGTGAGCGCCCCGCCGAACGGTGTGGGCCCCCTGCGCGCGCTCCGCGTGCCCGCACCCGTTCCGGACAGTCGAGGAGAGAACCAGACCGTGGCCACCAATCCCATCCGCGTCGCCATCGCCGGCGTGGGCAACTGCGCAACATCCCTCATCCAGGGTGTGGAGTACTACCGCGAGGCGAAGGCCACGGACACGGTCCCAGGCCTGATGCACGTGCAGTTCGGCGACTACCACGTGTCCGACCTCGAGTTCGTGGCCGCGTTCGACGTGGACGCGAAGAAGGTCGGCCTCGACCTGTCCGAGGCCATCACCGCCTCCGAGAACAACACCATCAAGATCGCGGACGTGCCCCACGCGGACGTCACCGTCCAGCGCGGCCCCACCCTGGACGGCCTCGGCAAGTACTACGCCGAGACCATCGAGGAGTCGGAGGCCGAGCCCGTGGACGTGGCCCAGGCCCTCCGCGACGCGAAGGTGGACGTGCTGGTCTGCTACCTGCCCGTCGGCTCGCAGCGGGCCACCGAGCACTACGCCCAGGCCGCGATCGACGCCGGCGTCGCGTTCGTGAACGCCCTGCCCGTGTTCATCGCCGGCACCCCGGAGTGGGCCGAGAAGTTCACCGCCGCGGGCGTGCCGATCGTGGGCGACGACATCAAGTCCCAGATCGGCGCCACCATCACCCACCGCGTGATGGCCAAGCTGTTCGAGGACCGCGGCGTCACCCTGGACCGCACCTACCAGCTCAACGTGGGCGGCAACATGGACTTCAAGAACATGCTCGAGCGCGAGCGCCTGGAGTCCAAGAAGATCTCCAAGACGCAGGCCGTCACCTCCAACACCTCCGCGCAGCTGGGCGAGAAGGACGTGCACATCGGCCCGTCCGACTACGTGGCCTGGCTCGACGACCGCAAGTGGGCGTTCGTGCGCCTCGAGGGCCGCAACTTCGGCGACGCCCCGGTCTCGCTCGAGTACAAGCTCGAGGTGTGGGACTCCCCCAACTCGGCCGGCGTGATCATCGACGCCGTGCGCGCCGCGAAGATCGCCCTGGACCGCGGCATCGGCGGGCCGATCCTCTCGGCCTCGTCCTACTTCATGAAGTCCCCGCCCGTGCAGCACAACGACGACGCGGCGCACGAGCTCGTGGAGGCCTTCATCCGCGGCGACATCGAGCGCTGACCCGCCCGGTCCCCGCGGACCGCGCACGACGCCGGCCCGTCACCTTCCCCGTGGAGGTGACGGGCCGGCGTCGTCGTGGGGGCGCATGCCGCCCCGGCCACCGCGCTCAGCGCCGTGTGCCGAGCCGGTCCTCGATGGTGAGCCGGACGAGCTGGGCGTACATGGCCTGGCCGTCGGCGCGGGGGTGCACGCCGTCGGCGGAGAAGTCCGTGACGTGCTGCTTCGCCGCGGCGTCCCAGTCCGCCAGGACGATCCGGTCCGGGTGGGCCTTGGCCTGCGCCTCCATCTGCACCTGCACGTCCGCGATCCAGTCCATCGGGCCGTGCGGCACCACGAGCACGAGCAGCCGGTCCTCGCCGACGGCCGCCAGGATCTTCTCCCAGTCGCCCCGGTGGGTGGTGCCGTTGGCGCCCAGGGCCACCACGACGACGTCGCTCAGCTGGCCGTCCGCCTTGAGCTTCTCGATCTCGTCCGCGGCGTCCCAGATCTGGTAGCCCACCTCCGCCTCGAGCAGCATCCCCGGCAGCTGCTCCAGGAGCGTGGGCGCGGCCGAGAGCGAGACGGAGTCGCCGATCAGGGTGACGTCCGGGCCGAGCTCGGACGGCGGCAGGGCCGCGGTGAGCTGCTCCTTGGAGTACGTGGGGCGCGTGACGGCCGGGTCGCCGAGCCCGAGCCCGGACGGCTCGGCGGACGACCCGGGCGAGGGCGTCGCACCGGCGGAGCCCTCCGCGTCCCCGGGGGCGGCCGAGCCGGGCGAGGCCGAGGCCGATGCCTCGGCCCGCTTCGACTGCTCCGCCGCCCGGGACTCGCGGGCCGCCTGCTGGGCCGCCTGGGCGGCCTTGAGGGACTCCTCCGCCTGGGCGATGTCCTGCTCGAGCTGGGTCTGCGCGGGCGAGTGCACCACGGCGGCCACGGCCGCCGCGGGGACGGCCACGAGCCCCAGCGCCGTGGCGGCGGCCGCGAGCCGGCCGATCGGCCCGGCCCCGCCCGTGAACGCCCGCCGAGCGGCTGCGCCCCAGCGACCGAAGGCACCCCTGAACCCCTCGTGGAGGATGGGCTCCTCGATCAGCCGGGTGCTCAGGTCGGCGATCAGGGCGGTCAGCAGCAGGATCGCGCCGGCGGCCACGGGCTCGACCCACCCGGGGGCGTCCACGGGCACCATCACGCGCATGATCACGAGCAGCGGCCAGTGCCACAGGTACGCGGCGTAGGAGCGGCGCCCCCACCAGCGCAGGAACCCGTTGCCCAGCGCGCGAGAGAGCGAGTCGCGCCGGTCGCCCTGCACCACGTGCCAGACGATGAACGCGACGACGGCGGACAGGCCCGCCAGCACCCCGCGGTACGTGCTCGCGTGGCCGCCGTCGACCAGGGCGAATCCCGCCGCGAGCACCGCGACGGCGCCCCACGCGACGGCCACCCGCGTGGCCGAGGTCCGCGGCTCGGGGCCGCCGTGCTCGGGCCGGGGCACATGGGCCAGGCCGATCGCCACGCACGCGCCGAACAGCAGGCCGAAGGCGTGGGTGTCCGTGCCGAAGTAGAGGCGGGCCTGCTCGAACCCGTGCCACGAGCCCCAGGCCATCCACGCCGCGGAGGCCACGGCCATGACCGCGACCACCAGGATGCGACGGCGGTCCGCCACCCGCCCCGAGTTCACCGTGCTGCGCGGCGGCCAGGTGAGCAGGAGCAGCCCCCAGAGGAGCAGGGGCCAGAGGATGTAGAACTGCTCCTCGATCGCCAGGGACCACAGGTGCTCGAACAGGGGCGGCGAGGCGCGGTTGAAGTAGTCCCCGCCCTCGAGGATCATCACCCAGTTGCTGGTGTAGGTCAGGGCGCCGAACCATTGGCGGCCCAGGCCCGCGGGGAACTCGTCCACCGCCAGCCACGCGAGCGCGGTGGTGCCCACGAGCGCCATCAGCATGGCCGGGATGAGGCGTCGGACGCGCTTCATCCAGAAGGTGCCCAGCGCCACGCCCCGGCCCGCGTCCACACCGCGGACCAGGCCGGTGGTGATGAGGAAGCCGGAGAGCACGAAGAACATGTCCACGCCCACGAACCCGCCGCGCAGGAAGGTGGGCCAGGCGTGGAAGACGAGCACGGCGAGCACCGCGATCCCCCGCAGCCCGTCGAGGGCGGTCACCCGGCCGGGGCCGCGACTGACCCGAGTGCCGACCTTGACGGCGGGCACGCCGTCCTCGGGCGACAGGGCATGGCGGGGCACGGACGCGGTGCGCTGGTCGGAACTCACAGCGGTCGATCATCCCATCCGGACCTGGATGGGCCAAAGCCTCCGGCTATCCCCGCCCGCCCCACCGGGTTGGGGGCGGCTTCCGGCGGTATTCCGCTCCCAAAGCACCGGTTTCCGCCCCGGAAGCGGGGGGCGGGCGCCGGTCAGTGGTTCCGCAGCGCCTCGATGAGCTCGTCCTTGGTCATCGTGGAGCGGCCCTCGATGTCGAGCTCGCGGGCCCGCTTCGCGAGCTCGTCCTTGGTCCAGTCCTCGTAGGAGCCGGCCTCGCCGCCGCGCTCGGCGACCTCGTCCCGGCCGTCCCGGGCGGAGGCGTTGGCGATCCGCGCGGCCTTCTCCTCGCTCGCGCCCTCGCGGCGCAGCGCCTCGTAGACCTCGGGGTCCTTGATGTTGGAGGTGCCGGGGCCCATGGGGGCGCCGTTCTTCTCGGTCTTCTTCTCAGCCATGCGGCCAGTGTGGTCCCGGCCCGACGACGGGTGGAAGGTCCGCCGCGCCGCCTCAGTCCTGCTGGGCCTCCGGCTGCTCGGCCCACCAGCGCCGCAGCTCCGCCTCGGCCTCGGCCGGCTCGTGCGGCCCCTCGTCCAGGCGCCACTCGAGCAGGTGGGTGTACGCCCGGCCCACCACCGGGCCCGGGCGGATCCCCAGCAGCGCCATGATCTGCTGCCCGTCCAGGTCCGGCCGCACAGCCGCGAGCTCCTCGGCCTCGGCGATCTCGGCGATGCGCCGCTCGAGGTCGTCGTACGCGTGGGCCAGCCGCTCGGCCTTGCGCCGGTTGCGGGTGGTCACGTCCGAGCGGGTCAGCGCGTGCAGGCGGGGCAGCAGGTCGCCGGCGTCGTGGGCGTACCGGCGGACGGCGGAGTCGGTCCAGCCGGCGTCGCCGTAGCCGTAGAACCGCATGTGCAGCTCCACCAGGCGGGCCACCGCCTTGATCGTGTCGTTGTCGAACTTCAGGGCGCGCAGCCGCTTGCGGACGAGCTTGGCGCCCACGGTCTCGTGGTGCCGGAAGGTGACGGCCCCGCCCTTCTCGAAGCGACGCGTGGCCGGCTTGCCGACGTCGTGCAGCAGCGCCGCCAGGCGCAGCACGGGGTCGGGGGTCGACGGCGCGTACTCGCCCTCCAGCTCCATGGCCTGCTCCAGCACGGTCAGGGAGTGGGCGTAGACGTCCTTGTGGCGGTGGTGCTCGTCCGACTCGAGCTGCAGGGCGGGCAGCTCGGGCAGGACGTGGTCGGCCAGGCCGGTGCGCACGAGCAGGTCGAGGCCGGCGCGCGGGTGCGCACCGCACACGAGCTTGACGAGCTCCTCGCGGACGCGTTCGGCGGAGATGATCGTGATCCGCTCGGCCATCGCGGTCATGGCCTGCTCCACCTCGGGGGCCACGGCGAAGCCGAGCTGGGAGGCGAAGCGGGCGGCGCGCATCATGCGCAGCGGGTCGTCGGAGAAGGAGTCCTCAGGGGTGCCGGGGGTGCGCAGCACGCCGGCGTGCAGGTCCCGCATGCCGCCGAAGGGGTCCACGAGCTCGAGGGCGGGCAGGCGCAGGGCCATGGCGTTGACGGTGAAGTCGCGGCGCAGCAGGTCGTCCTCGAGGCTGTCGCCGAAGGCCACCTGCGGCTTGCGGCTGGCCGGGTCGTACTGCTCGGCCCGGTAGGTGGTGACCTCGAGCTGCCAGCCGGCCTTGCGGAAGCCGATGGTCCCGAACCGCCGTCCCACGTCCCACGTGGCGTCCGCCCAGCCGGCGCCGACGGCCTCGGACGCGTCCGGGTCGGCGTCCGTGGTGAAGTCCAGGTCCGGCGACGACCGTCCCAGGAAGAGGTCGCGGACCGGGCCGCCCACCAGGGAGAGCTCGTGGCCGGCGGCCTCGAACCTCCGCCCCAGCTCCACGACGACGGCGGGCAGGGTGGCGTCCGCGGGGAAGCCGGGGGGCAGCGCGTGGGTGGTGGTGGTCAGATCCATGATGCCTACAAGGGTGCCAGACGGTCCCGGCACGGGCCCGCGCGGGCCGGGCTAGAGTTGACGGCATGACCCGCCCCGATCCCTCCGCGCACCGGGGCGCCCCCCTGCCCTCCGCGCTGGGGGCGTGGCGTCGCCGGCCGCAGCCGCCTCTGCGCCCCGTCACCCCGGCCCCCGCGGGACCCCGTTCCGCCGCTGCCGCCTCCCTGCCCACGGTGGAGGAGGTCTCCGCCGGCGGCGTCATCGTCCGCGAGCATGACGGCGGCCTCGAGGTGGCCGTGATCGCCCGCTACAACCGCGGTGGCCGGCTCGAGTGGTGCCTGCCCAAGGGCCATCCCGAGGGCGAGGAGGACCACCGGCAGGCGGCCGTGCGCGAGGTGGAGGAGGAGACCGGGATCGCCGGCCACATCCTCGAGCCGCTCGGCGCGATCGACTACTGGTTCACGGTCGCCCGGCACCGCGTCCACAAGACCGTGCACCACTTCCTGCTGCGCGCCACGGGCGGCGAGCTGACCACGGAGAACGACCCGGACCACGAGGCCGTGGACGTCGCATGGGTGCGCCTCGAGGACGTCGCGCGCCGCCTCTCCTTCGCCAACGAGCGCCGGATCGTCGACCTGGCCCGCCAGGTGGTCGACCAGCACTTCCCCCCGGGCGGTGCCCGGGGCCCCCGCCCCTGATCCACCGCCCCCGGCACGGGGCCTTCCGACCACGATTGGGTGACCCTTGAGCAGCAGACCCGCCCCGCGCCGAGCGCAGGACCCCGCCCACGCCGGCGTCGCCGACGAGGAGCCGACGACGACGGACCCCGCCCCCGCCACGGATCCGGCCGCCGTGGACCCCGCGGACGAGACCCCCGAGGGCGAGCGCCGCGCCGGCCGGTCCACCGCGATCATGGCCTCCGGCACGCTCCTCTCCCGCGTGCTGGGCCTCGTCCGTGCGACGCTGGTGACGGTGGCGATCGGCCTGTCCGCGGACATGGCCGACATCTTCGAGATCGCCAACTCCCTGCCGAACGTGATCTACCTGCTCCTGGTGGGCGGCGTGTTCAACGTCGTGCTCGTGCCGCAGCTGATCAAGCACGCCCGCGACGCCGACCGGGGCGCGGACTACACCTCCCGCCTGATGACGCTCGGCACGCTCGTGATGCTCGCCGGCACGGTGGTGGTCATGCTGGCGGCGGCCCCGCTCATGACGGCCCTGACCCGCGGCTGGTCGCCGGAGAAGCTCGAGATGGCCACCGTGTTCGCCCTGTGGTGTCTGCCCCAGGTGTTCTTCTACGGCATGTACGCGTTGGTGGGGCAGGTGCTCAACGCCAACGGGCGCTTCGGCGCCTACATGTGGGCGCCGGTGCTGAACAACGTCGTCGCGATCGGCGCGATCGTGCTGTACCTGGGCATGTTCGGGGCGTACCGGGCCGGGGACGACCTCGCCGGGTGGACGAGCGCACAGACGGTCGTGCTGGCCGGCGGCCACACCCTGGGCGTCGTGCTGCAGGCCGTGATCCTCTTCCTGCCGCTGCGCGGGCTCGGCCTGGGTCTGCGCCCGCGGTTCGGCTGGAAGGGCATCGGCCTGCGGGACACCGGCCGGATCGCCGGGTACACCCTGATCACGATGGTCGCCACGAACGTGGTGCTCCTGCTGTGCCAGCGGTACGTCACCTCCGCCACGGAGGCCCGCGACCGCGGCGAGCTGCGCATCCCCGGCACGGAGACCTGGAGCGCCGAGATGGCGCAGGCGGCCATCCCCGGTGTGGCCGCGTACAACATGGCGATGCTGATGGCCGTGCTGCCCCATTCGGTGTTCGTGCTCTCCCTGGCCACCGTGCTCTTCAACCGGTTGGCCCGCGCCATGGGCCGCCAGGACATGTCCGCGGTGCGGCGCACGACGGCGCAGGGTCTGCGCGCGTTCACCGTGCCGCTGATGTTCTGCCTCGCCGGCGTGGTGGTCCTGGCGGGCCCCCTGGGCCGCGTCTTCGGCTCGACGGCCGAGACGGCGATGGTGGCCGGCGTCGCGGTGGGCTCGGTTCTGCTCGCGCTGGCGCTGTCCATCCCGTTCCGCTCGGGCTCCTTCTACCTGCTGCGCGTGTTCTACGCCGCCGAGGACGCCAAGGTGCCGATGGTGGTCCAGGTCAGCGGCTCGCTCCTGATGCTGCTGCTCTCGTGGGCGGGCGCGATGCTGCTGCCGCTGTGGTCCATGGCCCTGTGGGTCGCGGTCGCCTCGTCCGTCTCGTACGTGTACCAGTTCGTCCTGACCCATGTGCTCACCGTGCGCCGGTTCGGGGACTACGGCCTCGCATCCGTGCTGCGTGCCCACGTCCAGACCGGCCTGGCCGCGCTGGCCGCGGCGGCCGCGGGCGTCGTCGTCGTGTGGCTGCTGGGCGGGTACACCGGCGGGTTCGCGTGGAACTCCATCGGGACGGCGCTGCTCACGTGCGCGGTGGCGGCCGTGGCGATGGGTCCGGTGTACCTGATGGTGCTGCGGGCCATGCGGTTCCCCGAGCTGGACGACGCCCTCCGGCCGCTCGTCGCCCGCGTGCCGGCGCTGGGTCGTCTGCTGCGCGTCGGCTGATCTCTGGCCGCGACGGCCACGCCACGTATCATCGGATTCCGACCCCGTCGTCAGGAGAAGAGCCCGTGCCCCAGCCCATCGCCGTCGGCGCCGTCCTGGGCGGCCGCTATCGCATCACCCAGCACGTGGTGACGTCCGCGGACCAGGACATGGTGTTCCTGGGCACGGACCAGGTGCTCAACCGCCGCGTCACCGTGCTCGTGGCCTCCCGTGAGAACGCCACACAGGTGGCCTCGTCCGCGCGGGAGCTGGCCACGGGCGAGCGCACCGACGACGTGCAGGTGCTCGACCTGGGCCTGTCCGAGGGCCGCACGTACCTGATCGCCGGCGGGGACCCCGACCCGGACGTCCTGCTGGGTCTGGCGTACCCGCAGGAGCTGCACGTGGAGCCGTTCCAGACGGACAGCCTCGGCTCCGAGCTGTTCGGCGAGTCGCGGACCCAGGACCCCCACGCCTACGACGACGACGAGGCGTACTACACCGACCTCGACCGGCGGCTCCGCGCGGACGAGGACGAGGCCCAGCGTCGTCCCGGGTTCCTGAACCGCCTCTCCGAGCGCCTCGCCGAGCGGGTCCGACCCTCCGACGGCACCGCGGCGAAGGCGGCCGCCGGGGCGTCGGCCCTGGCCGCGGCGGACGCCGCCACCCGGAAGCAGCAGGAGGAGCGCGAGCGGGCGGAGCGGGAGGCTGCCGAGCGCGCCGAGCGGGAACGCAAGGAGGCCGCCGAGCGCGCAGAACGCGAACGTCGGGAGGCGGAGGAGCGTGCCGAGGAGGAGCGCCGCGCCGAGGCCGAGCGCGCCCGTCGCCAGGCGGAGCAGGAGGCTGAGGAGCGGGCCGCGCGCGAGCGGGAGGCCGAGCAGGCCCGGCTGGCCGCGGAGCGGGAGGAGGCCGAGCGCCGCGAGCTCGAGCGCCGGGCCGAGGCCCGCCGTCGTGCCGAGGAGGAGCGCGCCCGGGAGGCCGAGCGGCGCGAGGCTGAGAAGCGCGCGGCCCAGGAACGCGAGGCCGCGGAGCGCGAAGCTGAGAAGCGCGAGGCCCAGGCGGGCACCGCCGCACTCCCGGCTGTCGCGGCGGGGGCCGCCGCCGCGCAGACGACCGACGCCGATGCCGACGGGGCTACGCCACCCACCGAGCCCGTCGAGCCCGTGGCGGCCGAGAAGACCGACGCGCCGGAGCCGGTCGCCCCGGACACCGAGGCGATCCCGGTGCGGCGCCAGCGCCCCGTCCCCCGCCGAGCGATCGTGGCCGAGTCCGCGCCCACCGTCCGTGAGGAGTCGCGCGGCACGGCCGCTCCGGTGGCTGCCGCGGCCGGGGCCGCAACGGCGGCGGGTGCCGCGGCTGCCGGTTCGACGGCCGCCGCCGCGGCTCCGAATGCTGAAGCTGCCCCGGCCACCACCGGGGGCGACGACGGCGCCACGGTGGCCGACCCGGGCGACGGCAACGGCCGCACGCGCGGCGGCGGTCCGCTGGCCCTGCTCCTCGTGCTCGGCCTGCTGGCCGCACTCGTCGTGGGCGGGGTGCTGCTGGCCCAGAACCTGCGCGGCGGGCCGGCCCCGCAGGCCGCGTCGTCCGAGTCTGAGTCTGCGTCGTCCGAGTCCGCATCGGACACCCCGTCGCCGTCGGAGAGCACCAGCCCCTCCCCCACCCCGTCCAGCGAGAGCGCCGCGGCCGCCCCGCAGCCCGTCCAGGCCCTGCGCTCGGTGCCGGACCTGCCGGAGCACGAGGCCGAGCACGACGCGGACCTGAGCAACCTCATCGACGGCGACCCCACCACCGTGTGGCGCACCTTCGCCTACGCACGGCCGAACTTCGGCGGCTATGTGGAGAGCATGAACCTCGTGGTCCAGCTCGAGGAGCGCACCGAGGTGAACGAGGTGACCCTGCAGAGCACGGGGGCCACCGGTGGCGCCTGGTTCGCCTACATCGCCGACTCCCCCGAGGGCGCGAACGCCAAGGAGATCGGCAACGGCACCTTCGACCAGGACACCGTCTCCATCCCCGTGCCGTTCGAGGGCACCGAGGCCGAGGCCGAGTACGTGATCGTCAGCCTCACCTCGCTGCCCCAGCTGGAGGGCACGACGTCGGACCTCCCGTTCGGCCTGCGCCTCGGCGAGATCGCCGTCCGCTGACCCCGCGCCCGGGCGACGGCGCGCCGGACCTTCCGGCCGCCGTCGCCGGACGTCGTCGCACCGCGGCCCCGGCACCGCGGAATACCCGCCCGTGGCTCCGCCGTTGTCCTGGAGGAGCGTCCACCACCCCGATCCACTGGAGGAACCCGTGGCCCCCACCGCCCAGGACCAGAGCGTCCACAACGTCGTGATCGTCGGATCCGGCCCCGCCGGATACACCGCGGCGATCTACACCGCCCGCGCCGAGCTCTCCCCGGTCCTGGTGGCCGGGGCGGTGACCGCGGGCGGCGAGCTGATGAACACCACCGAGGTGGAGAACTTCCCGGGCTTCCCGGAGGGTGTGCAGGGGCCCGAGCTGATGGCGAACCTCGAGGCCCAGGCCCGCCGGTTCAACACGGAGGTGGTCTACGACGACGTCGTGCAGGCCGACCTGACGTCGAACCCCAAGGTGCTCACGCTCGGCGACGGCACCCAGCTGCGCACCCACGCGGTCATCCTCACGACCGGCTCCGCCTACCGGAAGCTCGGCGTTCCCGGCGAGGAGCGCCTCTCCGGCCACGGCGTCAGCTGGTGCGCCACGTGCGACGGCTTCTTCTTCCGCGAGCAGGAGATCGCGGTCGTGGGCGGCGGCGACTCCGCCATGGAGGAGGCCCTGTTCCTCACGAAGTTCGCGTCCAAGGTGACCGTGCTGGTCCGCAAGGACGAGCTGCGCGCCTCCAAGGTGATGGCCCACCGGGCCATGGAGAACGAGAAGATCGAGTTCCGCTGGAACACCGAGGTCACGGAGGTGACGGGTGACGACAAGGTCAACACCCTCCGCCTGCGGGACACCCGCACCGGCGAGGCGTCCACGCTGGACGTGACCGGCCTGTTCGTCGCCATCGGCCAGGACCCGCGCACGGACCTGGTGCAGGGCCAGGTGGAGCTCACGGAGCACGGCACGATCCGCATCGACCATCCGTCCTCGCGGACCTCCCAGCCGGGCGTCTTCGCCGCCGGCGACGTCACGGACCACACCTACCGCCAGGCCATCACCGCCGCCGGCTCGGGCTGCGTGGCCGCCCAGGACGTGGAGCACTACCTCGCGACCGTGGCCGACGTGGAGGAGGCCGCGCCGGCCGGCCCGGAGTCGGACGCGGTTCCGGCATGAGCCACTGACTCATGACCCCTGACAGAGCGTCATGAGTCATGTCGATAACACCCCTGTCCACCCTCGTCAGACACAGAACGACCCCCAGGAGGCTGCCATGAGCACCATCACCGTCACCGACGCCGACTTCGACCAGAAGGTCCTCCAGTCCGAGCTGCCCGTCCTCGTGGACTTCTGGGCCGAGTGGTGCGGCCCGTGCCGCATGCTCGGGCCCGTCCTGGAGGACATGGCCGTGGAGCACGAGGGCAAGGCCGTGATCGCCAAGCTCAACGTGGATGAGAACCCGGCCATCGCCGCGCGCTACGGCGTCACCTCCATCCCGCTCGTCGTGGGCTTCCAGAACGGCGAGAAGGTCGTCGAGTCCGTGGGCGCCAAGCCCAAGGCCGCGCTGGAGAAGGAGTTCTCGGCCCTGCTCGGCTGAGCCCCTCCCCCACTCACCACGACGGCCCCGTCACCCGAGAGGGTGACGGGGCCGTCGTGCGTCGATCTTCAGGACCAGCGGCGGGTGCCCGTGGACGCCGTCCGCGGGAAGTCCGGATCAGGACTTCTTGCCCTTCCCCTTGCCGTCCTGACCGCCCTGGATGAGGTCCATGATGCGGTTCAGGTCCTCCACGGTGGTGAAGTCGATGGCGATGCGACCCTTGCGCGCGCCGAGGGTGATCTTCACGGCGGTGTCCAGGCGGCTGGTGAGCGCGGTGGCGTAGTGATCCAGGCGCTCGTGGCGGGCGTCGTCCGTGCTGCGCCGCGGCGTACGGCCCGGCCGGAGCCCGCCCTGCAGCTGCGCGACAGCCTCCTCCGTGGCCCGGACGGACAAGCCCTCCGACTGGATCCGCTGCGCCAGACGCTCCATGTCCGACGGGTCCGTGAGACCGAGCAGCGCGCGAGCATGACCGGCCGAGAGCGTGCCGGCGGCGACGCGGCGCTGCACGAGGGGCGGCAGCTTGAGCAGCCGCAGCGTGTTGGAGATCTGCGGACGGGAACGGCCGATGCGCTGGGAGAGCTCTTCCTGCGTGCAGGCGAAGTCCTCCATGAGCTGCTGGTAGGCGGCGGCCTCTTCGAGCGGGTTCAGCTGGGAGCGGTGCAGGTTCTCCAGCAGGGCGTCCCGCAGGAGGTCCTGGTCCGGAGTCTGGCGGACGATCGCCGGGATGGTGTCCAGGCCGGCCTTCTGGGTAGCGCGCCACCGGCGCTCGCCCATGATCAGCTCGTAGGGGGTGGGGCCGTCCACCTCGCGCACGACGATCGGCTGCAGGATGCCGACTTCGCGGATCGAGGTGACCAGTTCCGCCATGTGGTCCTCGTCGAACACCTCACGCGGCTGCCGGGGGTTGGGGTGGATGTCCCCCACCGGGATCTCCCGCAGGACCGCGATGTCCGCGGACACGGTCCCCTCGGTCGCGGCGGACTCAACGCTCGAGTCCGCCGGTTCCTTCCTCGACGACGTCGCGGAGGTGGGACGCTTGCTGGGCGCCTTCACCGTCGGCATGGCCGGACGCCCGTTGCTCGAACGCGCCGCAGGTGCGTCCTCGGAGTCTGCGGAGAAGAACACGTCGACGGGACGCTGCGCGGGTCGCGAGGCACGCTTCGATGAGGTGGGCCCTGCCTTCGTGGCGGACGCGGTGCCCCGGCCAGTCGTGGACGTTGATTTCGAGACCTGAGCGGCGCCGCCCGTGGTCTTTCTCTGGGAGGCCGACGGGGCAGGATCGCTGGACTTCCCTGACGTCTCGGTCGTCGCGATGCTCCGCGTCGATGTCATGGTGGTCTCCGCTGCCGCGTCGGCCTTCGGGCCGCTCTTCGCCGGCGTCGGAGAGTCCTTCGGGGAGGGTGCCTCGGCGTTCTCTTCCGGGGCTTCTACAGTGCTCTGGATCAGGGCGCCGAGGCCTCGCCCCAGGCCTCCTCGACGGCTCGTCTTCAACGGGTCCTCCTGCAGTGAGTGGGTCTGCGATCAGTGTAGGTGAGCGGCCTGGTCTCGATGATCCCGGGCGACGGAAAGACAGTCCTCGAGGTGCTCTGGCCCTGACTGGCGGGGGCGTGCGAGGGTCTGGCCTGCACGGGGTCGGCGATGCCCTGCTCTCGGTTCTGGCGTGGACGCGCGTGCTCGACTCGGACGGCTGAAGGTGGATGTGCGGGCCATCCACCTCCCGTGAGGGTGGGCGTTTCACGTGGAACGCTTCGTGGGTGCGCCCCAGAGCGGCCTCGCTGGAATCCTCAGGGCCCTCTCGGCCTTCCTCTGGCGGTTCACCCGTTTCACGTGAAACACGATGTCTGAGCTAACGAGTGAGCGGCAACAGAATCGCAGTTGCAATCGCTAGTGTTACATCTAAGCACTCCCGGCCAAACTTCCGTGTGGATGGTCCTCAGATTGCGGGTCACCCCCATGATGTTGTGCGCCATGAGATGCGGAATGGGGGAGCAGCAGCGGAGTGCTCATGCCACTTCCCCTCAGAGCTATGCGGACACTCAAATCTTTGAGCAGGTCGGTTTGGATTTCTCTAGTTCCTGTATTCAGTGCCTCCGCTCTCCGCAGCATCCTCGGGCGATGTCTTGGCGTCGATGTTTCACGTGAAACAGGATGAGTCTGCCGGCAAGAGCAGGACGTACGCCCCGTGGAGCACGAATCAGATCCATCGTGAGCGACTCCCACGTTCTTGGACCGCTCCTCGGCACGTAGTCCCAACACGGAATCGTTTGCTCGCGGAACAGCCCCGGATGCTTACGCCGCGGCACGGTGCACTCACCCGGGGTTCGTTTCACGTGAAACGTCCCGTTCGAAGATTTGACCGTGCACTGGTGCCACGGAAGTCCGCCCACGAACGGGTTGCATTCAGATGCCGGCGTCCATAGGGGCGTGAGATGCGTTCGAGGTTCAGACTCCTCGCGTTGCTGACGTCGTGACCCGGGCGCGTCGAGCGCCGGACGTCGGTCGTTCGGTTTCACGTGAAACGTGGCGGCGTACTGGGCGCGAACGCCGGGTCGCGGGTCCCATGTCGCGCAGCTTGCACCGACTTGTGCCGTTGACCGTACTGTTCGATGCAGTCGCTGCCGTCAGCAGCGGCCGTACAGTCATATGGCAGGCCCTTCCGCCCGACAGACCGGACCCATTCCTCCCGTCTGCCCATTCCGCCCATTAAGGTTCACGTCCGACTCGTGTGGAACCGGGTCTTCACCCGTCCGTCCGCACGCGACTCCCTCCAGGGATCGACGCTAGATCTACGCGCGATCATCGTGTTTCACGTGAAACCCCCGGCCACCACCTGAGTGATCGACGTCCTGCTTCCACGTCGTTGCAGGGGTCAAAACCGTGCGGCCTGACCGTCCCGCACTGAGCTGATGGGGGTTTCCCGGGGGAGGGGACCCAGACTGACTCAGCATTCCCCTGCCGACCCCGTACCTAGCCGTCGGGCCGCGCTGGGGATTCGCCAGACCAACCAGCGCCATGGTGGCACCCACGGCCACCTACCCACGGCGTCCCCTTGTCCACAGATCTTGTCCACATATCAACATCGACGATAGCCGCTAACCACTGCTGACTCCGCAAAGTGCCAGCTCACATGCTTGTCCTTGTATACATTGGGGGCGCGCGGCCGCCCCTCTTCGCCGGAATCTTTTCTACTCCGCACACAGGAATGCACAGTAGAACTGTCCTTCTGGCGCCGCCGTTCGGCCCCTCCAACTCAGACGAATCACAGCAGCCCACCATCGCCGCTGACGTCTGCTCTCGCACACGCTCACGGCAGACCGGCCGCGCGCCTCGCGGCGACACCACAGCTCGAGCTCCGCTCTGGCCCCGATTCCCTGAACGTCACCGACGGGGAGGAGGGCTGACCGTGGGGGAGAGGGAACACCCAGTCACAGCACCCGGCCTGCTCGCTGGCTGCATCCTCGAGGCTGCAGCGCACCCGGGTGAAGGTGGAGGGACGGACCATGCCCTGCACGGCCGCGCCCGGCGGCCAGGACGTTCCCCACGCATCGCGCAGCTCCCGAGGAGCACTTCAACGCAGGGTGCACCACCGGCCCTCACAGCCGCCGTCGCCGCCCCGCCGCCATGCCGTCCACCCCGTGAGTTCGTGCGTCGCCGCCCGCGGCTGCTCCCAGGCCTCGCGACAGGTGCGCCTGGCCGGCGGCGGAGGGGCCGGCCCAGCGAAGGAGAGGGGAGCGTGTCAGACGGACGCAGTCCACCACGGGCACCCCTCCCCATCGTCCCGCCGCGGCGGCACCACGCGCGCACCCTCGGAGAAGGTCGTTTCACGTGAAACACGAACTTCCGATATGCCCAGCGTTTCCGCTTGTCTTTTCACCCCCCATCTTCCGGGCCACGCTCACTCACGACGAAGCCCGCCGGGGGATCGCTCCCTCCGGCGGGCTTCGTCGTCGTCAGCAGCGCCATTTGGCGACCGCAACAGCGGGTCGCCTGGGCGTCAGCCCTTCAGGGCCGTCGGCGCACCGCGGCCGGCGATCTCCGCGGCCGCCTCCCGGTACGCCACGGCGCCGGCCGAGGCCGGGTCGTAGGTCAGCACCGTCTGCTGATAGCTGGGGGCCTCGGAGATGCGGACGTTGCGGGGGATCGCGGTGTTCAGCAGCTGCTCCGGGAAGTGCGTCCGGACCTCCTCCGCCACCTGCACGGCGAGGTTGGTCCGCGCGTCGAACATCGTCAGCAGGATGGTGCTCACCTGGAGGCGCGGGTTCAGGTGTTTCTGGATCATCTGCACGTTCTTGAGCAGCTGCGAGAGGCCCTCGAGGGCGTAGTACTCGGCCTGGATCGGGATGAGCACCTCCTCGGCCGCCACGAACGCGTTGACCGTCAGCAGGCCCAGGGACGGCGGGCAGTCGATGAACACGTAGTCCAGCCGCTCCTGGCCGTCCTCCTCGCGCCAGGCGGTGTACGCCTCGAGCGCCCGAGACAGTCGCTGTTCGCGAGCCACCAGCGAGACCAGCTCGATCTCGGCACCGGCCAGGTCGATCGTCGCGGGCACCACCTGCAGGCCGTCCACGTCCGGGGCGTCCTGCACGACGTCCTGGATCTCCATCTCGCCCAGGAGCACGTCGTACACGGAGGCCACGTCTCCGGTGTGGGGGATGTTCAGCGCGGTGGACGCATTGCCCTGCGGGTCGATGTCGACCACCATCACCCGCATCCCTGCGCGGGCGAGGGCCGCGGCCAGGTTGACCGTCGTCGTCGTCTTGCCGACGCCGCCCTTCTGGTTGGACGTCGTGAACACGCGGGTGCGGTCGGGGCGCATCAGACGGCGACGCTGGAGCCGCGCGGGCTCCTCGGCGTCGGCGCCGCCCTTCTCGGCGGTCCGGCCGGTCCACTTCTGGCGCAGGGCCCTCCAGGCCCCACCCCGGCTCTCCTGCTCCTGCGCCATGCGGCTCTACCTCCTGGGTCGCGGGTGTGCGGATCTGCTGCCGCCCGGCCCGTCCCGTCCCGGTGGGGGAGGGGTCAGCGGGGACGCGCGCTGACGCGCACGACGGTGGTGGTCTCGGGCAGCAGGCCCTCGCCCACCGTGAGGATCTCGGGCTCGGCACCACCATACTTGCGCAGGGCCTTGCGGGCGGCGGCGATCTCGTCGGCCGCGGAGCGGCCCTTGATGGCCAGCAGCTCCCCGGCGCCCTGCAGCATCGGCATGGTCAGCGGCACGAGGGTCTTCAGCGCGGACACGGCGCGGGCGGTCACGACGTCGACGTCGAGGTTCCCGGAGACCTGCTCGGCGCGGCCGCGGATCACGTCCACGTTCTCCAGGCCGAGCTCGGCGACCACCATGTCCAGCCACTCCACGCGCCGCTCGAGCGGCTCGATGAGCAGGAACTGGCAGTCGGGGCGCGCGAGCGCGAGGCACAGGCCGGGCAGGCCTGCGCCGGAGCCGACGTCGGCCACGAGCGCGCCCTGCGGGAGGAGCTCCTCGACCACGGCGCAGTTCAGGACGTGGCGCTCCCAGAGACGGGGTGCCTCGCGCGGACCGATCAGGCCCCACTCGATGCCGGTGTCCGCCAGGTGGGCCACGTACGCCTCGGCCCGGGGGAGGGCCTCGCCGAACAGCTCGACGGCGGCCGGCCGCAGCGCATCGGTCAGCGGCGGCGCCGGCTGCCCCACGGGCGCGGGGCGGTCGCCCCGGTCCTGCGGATCCAGCCCGGGGCGCCGCTCGTAGGCCGAGCCCCGCTCAGTCATCGGCGGAGATGACCACGTGCCGGCGGGCGCCCTCGCCCTCCGACTCGGAGGTCAGGCCGGCGTCCGCGACGACGTCGTGGACGATCTTGCGCTCGTACGCGCCCATGGGCTCGAGGTGCACGGGACCCTCGCCGGCGCGGACGCGCTCGACGGCCGCCTGGGCGGCGGTGCGCAGGGCGACGTTGCGGCGCTCCCGGTGCCCGCAGACGTCCAGGATCAGCCGGGAGCGGCGCCCCGTGGCGGCGAGCACGGCCAGCCGGACGAGCTCCTGCAGGGCCTCCAGGGTGCGGCCGTCGGGGCCGACGAGGCCGTCCAGGCGCTCGTCGTGGTCCTCGGAGACGACGGACACGTACGTGCGCCCGTCGCGGACCTCGATGTCGATGTCCCCGTCCAGGTCCGCGATGTCGAGCAGCTCCTCGACGTAGTCCGCGGCGACGTCGCCCTCCTCCTCGAGGCGGCGCACCGCCTCCGAGACGGCGGCGTCGTCCTGCTCCGCGACGCGAGAGCCCTGGCCCGCGGGGGTCTCGACGACGGCGTCCTCGGCCTCGGGGGCCGGGGTCACGTTCTCGGCGGACATGTTCACTTCCTCCTGCGGTTCTTGCGCTGGGGCTGGAGGCGCTGACCCGACTCGCGGACGACCTCACCGTTCAGCACGGCGCCGCCGCGGCCCGCCTGGGTGTGCGCGGACGAGGGCGTGGCCTCGGCGTTCGACACCTTCTGGCCCACGGGAGGCAGGCCCTTGGCGGCGCGGCGCTCGTTGAGCTCCTTCTCGGCGAGGGAGCCCGGGGTCGGGTTGTTGCGGATGATCCACCACTGCTGGCCGACGGCCCAGAAGTTGGAGTAGGTCCAGTACAGGAGCACGCCGATCGGAAAGTTGATGCCGCCGATGCCGAAGATCAGGGGCATGGCGTAGAGCATGATCTGCTGCGTCTGCATCATCGGGCCGGTGAGGGCCTGCTGCGTCATGTTCTTCGTCATGAGCATCTTCTGCATGAAGAACATCGAGCCCGACATGAGCAGGATCAGCACGATCGCCGTGATGATCACGGGCGTGCTGCCCGGCGCGCCCAGCGAGTTCATGAAGGTGTCCGACATGCGGGCGCCGAAGATCGTGGAGCCCTCGAAGGAGCGGATCTGGTCCGCGGACAGGGCGTCCATGGCTTCGCCGCGCTCGGCCGCGCCGCGGGCGCCGATCAGCACCTGGTACAGCGCGAAGAAGAACGGCATCTGGATCAGCAGCGGCAGGCAGGCGGCGAACGGGTTCGCCTTGTGCTCCTTCATGAGCGCCTGCTGCTCCATGGCCATGGCCTGGCGGGAGAGCTGGTCCTTCTTGCCCTTGTACTTGGCCTGCAGCTTCTGCAGCTCGGGCTGGATGGCCTGCATGGCGCGCTGCGCCTTGATCTGCTTGACGAACAGCGGGATCAGCAGGGTGCGGATGAGCACCACCAGCAGGAGGATGGACAGGGCCCACGTCCAGCCGGAGTCCGCGGGCAGGCCCGCAAACTCCAGGATGCTGTGGAACGCCCCGAGCAGCCAGGACATCAGCCAGCGGAACGGGGAGAGGATGGCTTCGAACATGGGGGTCAATCCTCCTGCGGGAGATCAGGTGGGATGGGAGGGTGGTTCAGGGCGAGGATGCGCGGCTGCCGGCCCGGCGGCCAGCGTCGGTGCCCGGGCGGGACCGGGTCCACGCCGCCGTCGTTCCAGGGATGGCACCGGCCGATGCGCCGCGCGGCGAGCCACGACCCCTTCACCGCGCCGTGCACGTGCACGGCCTCCAGCCCGTAGGCGGAGCAGCTGGGGAAGAACCGGCACACGGGTCCGTACAGCGGGGAGACCACGGCCCGATAGACCGTGAGCAGGCCCGCCAGCAGGGCGGACGGCAGCGCGCGCAGCGGCCCCCACTCACGGGAGGGCTCGAGCACGACGAAGGGCGAGGGCGTGACGGTCATCTACGCGTGCTCCGAGGCGGCGGGCAGGTGCGGCTTCAGGGCCTTGCCGAGCGCGCCGACGGTCTCGCGGCGCAGCAGCGCGTAGTCCGCCTCGGCGGCGGCCGGCAGCGCGCGGACCTGCACCAGAACCGGCAGGTCGCGCAGCGGGGGCAGACGCATCTGATCCGCGACGACGGCGCGCAGCCGCCGCTTCACCCGGTTGCGGGTCACCGCGTTCCCCACGGCCTTGGACACGACGAACCCGGCCCGCGGCCGAGGGGCGCTCGGCGACGTGGACCGGGTCTGATCGGGGTCCGTGGCGACGCTCACCACGACGGTGCGCCGACCCGCGCGGGTGCCGGTGCGACCGAGGTGACGGAACTCCGCGGGCGTGCGGACGCGACGGTCACGGGGCAGCACGGGGCGCGCCGTCCCTGGACCGAGGTCCTCAGGCGGACAGCTCGGCGCGGTTCTTGCCGCGGCGAGCGGACAGGATGGCGCGGCCGGCGCGGGTGCGCATGCGGGCACGGAAGCCGTGCTTGCGGGCACGACGGCGGTTGTTGGGCTGGAACGTGCGCTTGGTCACTGTGATCTCTCCACGACGTGTTGTGTGCCTTCGACCGTCGACCTGAGCAGGTGGACCAGGGGGAAGGACCGGTGAGGCTCTGACATGAAATCCCCGGCGGGCACGATCAACCGACACCCGGGGGACCAGACAACTCTAGTGGCCGGGGTACGCAGGGGTCAAACGGGTGCGCGCGGATCCCGGACGCCCGTGGGCGCCCGGGGCGGTCGTCCACAGGATGATAGGGGTTGTCCACCGTCTGTGCACAACCCTGTGGACAACCGTTAGACTCCGAGCACCGTCGTCCGTCTCGCGCAGCCGCCCCCGTCCTCGGGGACGTCTGCCCCAGGAAAGGAAGCCTCCGTGGTGGCAGACCAGGCCGTGCTCAGCTCGTGGCGCTCCGTCGTGGGCTCCCTCGAGGACGACGCGCGGGTCAGCGCCCGCCTCATGGGCTTCGTCTACCTGGCCCAGCCGCAGGGCCTCATCGGCAACACGCTCCTGCTGGCCGTGCCGAACGAGACCACCCGCGAGACGCTCCAGGGCACCCAGGTGGCCGACGCCCTCACGGACGCCCTGACCAAGGAGTTCCGCGAGGAGATCCTGCTGGCCATCTCGATCGACGCGAACCTGCAGCCGCCGCGGACCCCCTCGTCCGAGGCCCGCCGCTCCTCCCTCGCGGGCGGACCGGCCGCCGCCGCGGTGCCGGACGTCGAGCTGCCCCCGGCTGCGACCGCCGCCACCTCCCGCCGCGCCGTCGCCGAGGAGCTGCCGGGCTTCCGCATCGAGCCGCCGGCCGACGTCGCGCCCGCTGCGACCGCGGCCCCGAGCGGGAACGGCAAGCCGACCCCCGCGCCGCCGTCGACGTCCGCGGAGACCAGCCGCCTCAACGACCGCTACCACTTCGAGACGTTCGTGATCGGCTCGTCCAACCGGTTCGCGCACGCCGCCGCGAACGCGGTGGCCGAGGCGCCGGCGAAGGCGTACAACCCGCTGTTCATCTACGGCGAGTCCGGCCTGGGCAAGACGCACCTGCTGCACGCGATCGGGCACTACGCCCGTCGCCTCTACCCGGGCCTGCGGGTGCGGTACGTGAACTCGGAGGAGTTCACCAACGACTTCATCAACTCCATCCGCCACGACGAGGGCGCCTCGTTCAAGCAGGTCTACCGCAACGTGGACATCCTGCTGATCGACGACATCCAGTTCCTGGCGGACAAGGAGGCGACGGTCGAGGAGTTCTTCCACACCTTCAACACGCTCTACAACAACAACAAGCAGGTGGTCATCACCTCGGACCTGCCGCCCAAGCAGCTCTCCGGGTTCGAGGACCGGCTGCGCTCCCGCTTCGAGTGGGGGCTGATCACGGACATCCAGCCGCCGGACCTCGAGACGCGCATCGCGATCCTCCGGAAGAAGGCGGAGGCCGAGGGGCTCGTGGCCCCGCCGGAGGCGCTGGAGTACATCGCCTCGCGCATCTCCACGAACATCCGCGAGCTCGAGGGCGCGCTGATCCGCGTGACCGCGTTCGCCTCGCTCAACCGGCAGACCGTGGACATCGAGCTGGCCGAGCATGTGCTCAAGGACCTGATCACGGACGAGACGGCGCACGAGATCACCCCGGAGCTGATCCTGCACGCCACGGGGGAGTACTTCAATCTCACCCTCGAGGAGCTGACCAGCAAGTCCCGCACCCGCACGCTGGTGACGGCGCGGCAGATCGCCATGTACCTGCTGCGCGAGCTGACCGAGATGTCCCTGCCCAAGATCGGCCAGGTCCTGGGCGGCCGCGACCACACCACCGTCATCCACGCGGACCGCAAGATCCGCGAGCTGATGGCCGAGCGGCGGACGATCTACAACCAGGTCACCGAGCTCACCAACGAGATCAAGCGGAAGCAGCGCGGCGCCTGAGCCACCCGCTGTCCCACCCTCGAGTCCCGGTTCGAACCTTCGACCGGGACTCGAGCCTTCTTCCACATTGTCCACCGGTGTGGACAACTCTGTGGAGAACCCCCGGTGCTGTGGACAACCTCCGCCCCTGTGGATGGCGGAATCAGGCCGCTCACGCCGCGTCCACACCCCTGGGGACGACGACGGTGCACAGGCTGGTGAATCACACGGGTGTCATTCGATGGTCCACACGTATCCACAGGTCTCCACAGCCGAAAACCGCATGATCTCGCGGATTTCGACGGGTGTGGACGCACCCTGTGGACAGGAATGTGGACAACTGGGGGGTGGATCCGGGGATGAGTCTGGACAACTCCGGTCGGGCCTGTGCAGAGCGGGGGGAGGGCCTCCGGGGCTCGTCCACACCGGATGCACACCCCGAACGAGCGGGCGTCCACACGGTTCCCCCAACCGGATCCGCATGTCGGCGCGGCAGAACCGCGTTCTCCACAGGATCCACACCCGCTACCACTCCTTCTGATCCCTCTGGAGAGATCCCGCCAAGCAACATCATCTCCGCCGCCCCGCACCGAGCTGAGCGCCTCGAGGGCCCGGGCTGCGCCCGTGCGCTCGGAATCCGTGGAATCACACCACTGTCATTCGTCGGCGACCTGACACCCACCGCGCGGACCGCCTATGCTGAGGCCCGCGTGTCGCCGTTCCCCCCGGGCCCGCAACCCCCGTCATCACCCCCAGAGAGGCAGTGCAGCTCGTGAAGTTCACCGTCGAACGCGACATCCTCACCGACGCCGTCTCCTGGGCCGCACGCTCCCTGTCCCCGCGCCCGCCGGTGCCGGTGCTCTCGGGCCTGCTGATCACGGCCGAGGCCGGCGTCGTGTCCATCGCGAGCTTCGACTACGAGACCTCCGCGCGCCTGGAGATCGAGGCCGACGTCGAGACCGCGGGCCAGGTGCTCGTCTCCGGCCGCCTGCTGAACGACATCGTCCGCTCCCTGCCGCAGGCCCAGGTCACGGTGGAGCTCGACGGCGGCAAGGTGCTCGTCACCTGCCGCTCCTCCCGCTTCGCCCTGGCCACGATGCCCGTGGGCGACTACCCGGCCCTGCCCGAGCTGCCGGCCCCCGCGGGCACCGTGGACGGCGCCGCGTTCGCCCACGCCGTCGCCCAGGTCACCGTCGCCGCCTCCAAGGACGACACCCTGCCGATCCTCACCGCCGTGAAGGTGGAGATCGAGGGCGACACCATGACCTTCCTGGCCACGGACCGCTACCGGCTGGCCATGAAGGAGATCCGCTGGACCCCGGCGGACCCGTCCCTCTCGACGTCGCTGCTCATCAAGGCGCGCACGCTCACCGAGGTCGCCAAGTCCCTCGGCTCCGGCGGCGACCTGGAGATCCTGCTCGGTCAGACCGCCGACCTCGTGGGCTTCGCCTCCGGCGGCCGTCGCACCACCTCCGTGCTCGTGGACGGCGAGTACCCCAAGATCCGCTCGCTCTTCCCCGAGTCCAGCCCCATCCAGGCCGTGGTGGACACCGCCGCCCTGGTCGAGGCGTCCCGCCGCGTGGCCCTCGTCGCCGAGCGCAACACCGCCCTGCGCATGGTGTTCACGGACGGCCAGGTCACCCTGGACGCCGGCACCGGCGACGACGCGAGCGCCAACGAGTCCGTGCCGTGCACGCTCGAGGGCGAGGACATCACCGTGGCGTTCAACCCGTCCTACCTCTCCGAGGGCCTGGCCGTGGTGGACCAGCCGCAGGTGCGCTTCGCGTTCACGTCCGCGCCCAAGCCCGCCCTGCTCACCGGCGTGAACCAGGAGGACGGCGTCGTCTCCGACTACCGCTACCTCGTGATGCCGGTGCGCATCGCCTGACGCAGGGGGCTGGACGCTCCCGTGTACCTGTCCCACCTCACCGTCGCGGACTTCCGGTCCTACCGCTGGGCCGACCTGGAGCTGACGCCGGGGTCCACGGTGCTGCTCGGGGCCAACGGGGTGGGCAAGACCAACCTCGTGGAGGCGATCGGCTACCTCGGCGCCCAGCAGTCCCACCGGGTCAGCTCGGACGCGCAGCTCGTGCGCTTCGGCCGGGACCGGGCCCGGATCGCCGGGCGCGTGCACCGCGGGTCCCGCACCGTCGCCCTCGAGCTGGAGATCCTGCCGGGCCGGTCCAACCGGGTGGCCATCAACCGCGGCGCCCCCGTGCGGGCGAAGGAGGGCCTCGGGATCCTGCGCACCGTGGTCTTCGCCCCGGAGGACCTGAGCCTCGTGACGGGGGAGCCCGGTGGCCGTCGTCGTCTCCTCGACCAGCTCATGGTGCAGCTGCGTCCGGCCCTCGGCGAGGCCGCCGCCGACTACGAACGCGTGCTGCGCCAGCGCAACGCCCTGCTCAAGTCGAGCCGCGGCTCTCGCCGCTGGGGCCCCGAGGAGGACGCGACCCTCGCCGTCTGGGACGAGCACCTCTGCGCCGCCGGCGCCCGCCTGCTCCACGGCCGCCTGCACGTGCTGCGCCTGCTGGCCCGCCCCCTCCAGGAGATGTACGCGGCGCTGACCAACGGCTCCAAGGCGGCGGCCTACGCCTACGAGTCCACCGTCCCGCTGGCCCGCGGCACCCACGCGGAGGTCCCGGCCGTGGCGGACCTGGCCGTGGACATGCGCCGGACGCTCGAGACCCAGCGGGAGGAGGAGCGGGCGCGGGCGCTCACCCTGGTGGGCCCCCACCGGGACGAGCTCGCCCTCTTCCTGGGCCCGGCGCCCGCGCGCGGCTACGCCTCCCACGGGGAGACGTGGTCGCTGGCGCTGGCCCTGCGCATGGCGGCCTACGACGTGCTCGTGGCCGACGACCCGGACCCCGACGCCCGCCCCGTCCTGATCCTGGACGACGTGTTCGCGGAGCTCGACGCCGCCCGTCGCCGCCGCCTCGCCGCGCTCGTGCACCGGGCCGAGCAGGTGATCGTCACGGCCGCCGCGCTCGAGGACGTCCCCGAGGAGCTCACGGCCCACCGCGTGCTCATCCGCCAGGACGCGGAGGGCTCCGAGGCCGTGGCCGCCGCGGCCCCCGTGGAGGGCGACATCCGCGAGCCCCGGCGCGAGGGCGGCGCCGATGGCTGAGACCCCCGCCCCGTTCGAGCCGGACCGGCCGGACCTGGCGCTCGTGCAGCTGCGTCGGGTCCGCGAGGCCGCCCGGGAGCGGGGCGAGGCGCCGCTGCGGGCGCGGGGGACGGGCGCGGGCCTGGCCGGGGCCATGGCGGGCACGCCGTCGGCCGGCCGGGAGCGGCAGGACCGTCGGCGCCCGTTCGGGGGTGCGGACCGGGACCCGGCCACGGTGTCCACCGTGTTCGGCCGGCTCATCCGCGACCGCGGCTGGTCCACCCCCGTGGCGGTCGGCTCCGTGCTCACCCGCTGGGCCGAGCTGGTGGGGCCGGAGATCGCGCTGCACTGCCGCCCGGAGAGCTTCGAGGACTCCGTGGTGCGGGTCCGGACGAGCTCCACCGCGTGGGCCACGCAGCTGCGCCTGATGAGCCCCGTGCTCCTGCAGCGCTTCGACGAGGCGCTCGGGCCCGGCGTCGTGACCCGCATCGAGGTGGCGGGGCCGCAGGCCCCGAGCTGGCGCAAGGGGCCGCGCACCGTGCGCGGCGGCCGCGGGCCGCGCGACACCTACGGCTGAGTCCGGGGCGGCCCCCCGCGGCGCACGACGGCGTCCCGGACGCGGCGAGGCCATGGGCGCCGCTCTGGCGCGCTCACAGGGTCGGGGACGGCCCGGGAGGCATGGGCGGTCTCCTGCGCACGTCCTGAGCCGTGTCCCTGGCCGCTGAGCGGGTGTTCTCCCGTGGCGGACCCCCGTCGATGCGGGCCCTCGGGGTGTCAGGCGGTACACTGGGACCAGTGAAAGGGGGCCGGTTGTCGTCCGTCCCCCACCCCCGTGGATCTGCGGGAGCGTGTCGCGTGCCGGTTATGTCCGGGCGGCGTCGCGCGCCTGCGCGCGGGTCGACCCAGCCGCCGACGTCCGAGGAAGTGAGCCACCCGTGGTTGACGCCATGCCCGAGAACCCCGCGGAGGAGCCGACCGCCGCGTCGGCCGCGCCGAACCCGGAGGCCGTGCCGGACGCCGTCGGGCAGCCCGAGACCCCCGTGAAGGACCGGAAGGTGCCCGGTGAGTACGGCGCCAGCGCCATCACCGTGCTCGAGGGTCTCGAGGCCGTCCGCAAGCGCCCCGGCATGTACATCGGCTCCACCGGCCCGCGGGGCCTGCATCACCTCGTGTACGAGGTCGTGGACAACTCCGTGGACGAGGCGCTGGCCGGCTACGCCACCGGCATCGACGTCACGCTGCAGGCCGACGGCGGCGTGCGCGTGGCGGACGACGGCCGCGGCATCCCCGTGGACCTGCACCCCACCGAGGGGAGGCCGACCGTCGAGGTCGTCATGACGATCCTGCACGCCGGCGGCAAGTTCGGCGGCGGCGGCTACGCCGTCTCGGGCGGCCTGCACGGCGTGGGCATCTCCGTGGTCAACGCGCTCTCCCGCCGCGTGGACACCGAGGTCCGCCGTCAGGGGCACGTGTGGCGCATGTCCTTCGCGGACGGCGGCGTGCCCCAGGGCGAGCTGGTGAAGGGGGAGGCCACGGACGCCACGGGCACCGTGCAGACGTTCTACCCGGACCCGGAGATCTTCGACTCGATCGAGTTCGACTACGAGACCCTGCGTGCCCGCTTCCAGCAGATGGCCTTCCTCAACAGGGGCCTGCGCATCACCCTCACGGACGAGCGCGTCCAGGAGTCCAACGAGGTCGTCGACGACGAGATCGCGGGCGAGGGCGCCGCCGGTGAGGACGTCGCGGAGAACGGCCTGGCGGAGGAGGCGGAGCAGGAGCCCCAGCGCCGCTCCGTCACCTACCTGTACGAGAACGGCCTGCTCGACTACGTCCAGCACCTCAACTCCGCCAAGAAGGTCGAGTACGTCCACGACGACGTCATCGCCTTCGAGGCCGAGGACGTCTCGGACGGCCGCTCCATGGCCGTCGAGGTGGCCATGCAGTGGACCTCCGCCTACTCGGAGTCCGTGCACACCTACGCGAACACGATCAACACCCACGAGGGCGGCACCCACGAGGAGGGCTTCCGCGCCGCGCTGACCTCCCTGGTCAACCGCTACGCGCGGGAGAAGGAGATCCTCAAGCCCAAGGAGGACAACCTCACGGGCGAGGACATCCGCGAGGGCCTGACCGCCGTGATCTCCGTGAAGCTCTCCGAGCCGCAGTTCGAGGGCCAGACCAAGACCAAGCTCGGCAACTCCGAGGCCCGCGGGTTCGTGTCCAAGGCGGTCACGGACCACCTCGGCGACTGGTTCGAGCGCAATCCGGGCCCGGCCAAGGAGATCATCCGCAAGGCCATCATGGCCTCGCACGCCCGCCTGGCCGCCCGCAAGGCCCGGGACAACGCGCGCCGCAAGTCCCCGCTGGAGTCCTTCGGCATGCCCGGCAAGCTGGCCGACTGCTCCTCGAAGGACCCCGAGCGCTGCGAGGTGTACATCGTGGAGGGCGACTCCGCCGGCGGCTCGGCCAAGCAGGGCCGCAACCCGGAGACGCAGGCCATCCTGCCGCTGCGCGGCAAGATCCTGAACGTGGAGCGCGCCCGCCTGGACAAGGCCCTCGGCAACGCCGAGATCCAGTCGATGATCACGGCGTTCGGCACCAACATCGGCGAGGAGTTCGACATCTCCAAGCTGCGGTACCACAAGATCGTGCTCATGGCGGATGCGGACGTGGACGGCCAGCACATCACCACGCTGCTGCTGACCGTCCTGTTCCGGTACATGCGCCCGCTCATCGAGGCCGGCCACGTGTTCCTCGCGCAGCCGCCGCTGTACCGCATCAAGTGGTCCAACGCCCCGCACGACTACGTGTTCTCGGACGAGGAGCGCGACGCCGCCGTCGAGGCCGGCCTGGCCAAGGGCTGGCGCTACCCCAAGGACAACGGGGTGCAGCGCTACAAGGGCCTGGGCGAGATGAACTACCAGGAGCTGTGGGACACCACCATGGACCCGGAGCACCGCACCCTGCTGCAGGTGACCATGGAGGACGCCGCCGCCGCGGACGCCGTCTTCTCCATGCTCATGGGCGAGGACGTGGAGTCCCGCCGCACCTTCATCCAGCAGAACGCCAAGGACATCCGCTTCCTGGACGTCTGAGCCGGACCCGCAGACCTGCCTGAGCCGACCACCCTCCCCGCCGTCGCGGGGAGCACGAGAGGACCCGCGTGAGCGACGAGACCACCCCCCAGACCCCGGACGAGCCCGTCGAGGGCGCCCCGACCCCGCAGACCGGCCAGACCGGCCTGGACATCGAGGTCGAGCACTACGTGCTCCCCGAGGGCGCCGCCGACAAGGTCGAGCCCGTCGACCTCGAGTCGGAGATGAAGCGCTCGTACCTGGACTACGCGATGGCCGTGATCGTCGGCCGCGCGCTGCCGGACGTGCGCGACGGCCTCAAGCCCGTGCACCGTCGCGTGCTCTACGCGATGTACGACGGCGGCTACCGCCCGGACCGTGCGTTCAACAAGTCCGCCCGCGTGGTGGGCGACGTGATGGGCAACTACCACCCGCACGGCGACACCGCGATCTACGACGCCCTCGTGCGCCTCATCCAGGACTGGGTCCAGCGCTACCCGCTGGCGCTCGGCCAGGGCAACTTCGGCTCCCCGGGCAACGACGGCGCGGCCGCCCAGCGCTACACCGAGACCAAGATGGCCCCGCTGGCCATGGAGATGGTCCGGGACATCGACGAGGACACCGTCGACATGCAGGACAACTACGACGGCAAGCAGCAGGAGCCCGTCGTCCTGCCCGCCCGGTATCCGAACCTGCTGGTCAACGGCTCCTCGGGCATCGCCGTCGGCATGGCCACGAACATCCCGCCGCACAACATGCGCGAGGTGGCCGCGGGCGTGCAGTGGTACCTCGAGCACCCCGAGGCCACCCGCGAGGAGCTGCTCGAGGCGCTCCTGGCCCGCGTGCACGGCCCCGACTTCCCCACGGGCGCCCAGATCCTGGGCCGCAAGGGCATCGAGGAGGTCTACCGGACCGGCCGCGGCCCCATCACCATGCGCGCCGTGGTCAACGTGGAGGAGATCCAGGGCCGCACGTGCCTCGTGGTCACCGAGCTGCCCTACATGACCAACCCGGACAACCTCGCCGCGAAGATCGCGGAGATGGTGCGGGACGGCAAGATCAGCGGCATCGCGGACATGCGCGACGAGACCTCCGGCCGCACCGGCCAGCGCCTGGTGATCGTGCTCAAGCGCGACGCCGTCGCCAAGGTGGTGCTGAACAACCTCTACAAGCACACCGAGCTGCAGTCGAACTTCTCGGCCAACATGCTCGCGCTCGTGGACGGCGTGCCGCGCACCCTGTCCCTGGACGGCTTCGTGCACCACTGGGTGAAGCACCAGATCGACGTGATCGTGCGCCGCACCGCGTTCCGCAAGCGCAAGGCCGAGGAGCGCGCGCACATCCTGCGCGGCCTGCTCAAGGCCCTGGACATGCTGGACGAGGTCATCGCGACCATCCGCCGCTCGGCCTCGGCGGACGTGGCCCGCGAGGCCCTCAAGGAGCTCCTGGACATCGACGACGTCCAGGCCCAGGCCATCCTGCAGATGCAGCTGCGCCAGCTCGCCGCCCTGGAGTCCCGGAAGATCCAGGACGAGTACGACGACCTCATGGCGAAGATCGCCGAGTACAACCGGATCCTGGAGTCCCCGCAGCGTCAGCGCGAGGTCATCTCCGAGGAGCTCGCCGAGATCGTGGCCAAGCACGGCGACGACCGCCGCACCGAGATCATCGCCGGCTTCGACGGGGACATGTCCATCGAGGACCTGATCCCCGAGGAGGAGATGGTCGTCTCCATCACCCGCGGCGGCTACGTCAAGCGCACCCGGATCGACCAGTACCGGTCCCAGGCGCGCGGCGGCAAGGGCGTGCGGGGGGCGACGCTGCGCGGCGACGACGTCGTCGAGCACTTCCTCACCGTGTCCACGCACCACTGGCTGCTGTTCTTCACGAACTTCGGCCGCGTGTACCGCATCAAGACGTACGAGCTGCTCGAGGCCGGCCGCGACGCGAAGGGCCAGCACGTGGCCAACCTGCTCGCGTTCCAGCCGGACGAGCGGATCGCCCAGATCCAGCCGCTCGTGGACTACGGCCGAGCCCCGTACCTCGTGCTCGCCACGCGCGGCGGCCTCGTGAAGAAGACGCCGCTGCTGGACTACGACACGAACCGCACCGCCGGCCTGATCGCCATCAAGCTGCGCGAGGGGGACGAGCTGGTCTCGGCCCGCGTGGTCTCGCCCGACGACGACCTCATCCTGATCTCGCACAAGGGCCAGTCCCTGCGGTTCACCGCCACGGACGAGGCGCTGCGTCCCATGGGCCGTGCGACCTCGGGCGTGACCGGCATGAAGTTCCGCGACGACGACTCCCTGCTGACGATGGACGTGGTGGAGGAGGACGGCTACGTCTTCACCGTCACGGACGGCGGCTTCGCCAAGCGCACCCACGTGGACGAGTACCGCCCGCAGAACCGCGGCGGCCTCGGCATCAAGGTCGCCAAGCTCGTGGACGACCGCGGCGAGCTCGCCGGCGGTCTCGTGGTGCGCGAGGACCAGGAGGTCCTCGTGGTGATGGCCTCGGGCAAGGTGGTGCGCTCCGCCGTCGCCGGTGTGCCGGCCAAGGGCCGCGACACGATGGGCGTGATCTTCGCCAAGCCGGACAAGCGGGACCGGATCGTCGCCGTCACCCTGAACAACGAGCAGGAGATGGAGGCGAAGGCGGACGCCGAGGCCGAGGCGGGGCCGGATGTACCCTTGGACGCAGACATCGACCCGACCGACCCCGTAGCCGCACCGGAGGACGCCCTGACGCAGGACGCCGGTGAGGGTGCAGACGGAGGAGAGCAGTGAGCACGTCCGCGTCGTCGCGTCCCGGCCAGGGACGGAGCACCGGGAAGGCCGCCGAGCCGCGGTCCGGCCGCCCGGTGCGCAAGGCCAGCGGGTCCTCGCAGGAGGACCTGGTCCGCGCCGTCCCGAAGGCCAAGGTGCGCCGCGCCCGCCTGGTGCTGACCCGGGTGGACCCGTGGTCCGTGCTGAAGCTGGCGTTCCTGCTCTCGGTGGCGCTGGGCATCCTCACGGTGGTGGCGGCGGTGGCGCTGTACTCGCTGTCCGACGTCCTCGGGATCTTCGACAGGGTCAACGACGTGATCGGCACCGTGCTCGGCTCCGAGGCCGGGCGCTACACCGTGGCGTCCCTGGCCCCGCTGAGCACCGTGACCTCGCTGGCCACCGTGCTGGCCGTGGTCAACGTCATCCTGCTGACCGCCCTGGCCACCGTGGCCGCGCTGCTCTACAACCTCTGCGCGAGCCTCGTGGGCGGCCTCGGCGTCACGCTGACGGACGACTGAGCAGACCCTCGACGACGCCCCGCGCGGATTTGCGCGGGGCGTCGGCGTTCCTGTACAGTCATCTCCTGTTGTGAACGGCGTCAGCCGTGAGCGACGGTGAGGGCGTATAGCTCAGGCGGTTAGAGCGCTTCGCTGATAACGAAGAGGTCCCAAGTTCAAGTCTTGGTACGCCCACTCCCACCACACAGAGCCCCGGTCCGCTGGGGCTCCGTTCGTCTCCGGAGGTCTTCCCATGGGTCGACTGGCACGCGTGGCCCTCGTGGTCAGCGCCGCGGCAGCCGCCTATGGGGCGCGTCTCTGGCGGGAGAACAGTGCGGGGAAGGACGTCTGGGCCACGGCCACGGACGACCTGCCGGAGGACGCCGACGGCGTCGAGCCGGCACCGGAGGACTGACCGGTCCTCACGGGGGCATGGCGCAATTGGTAGCGCACCTGCTTTGCAAGCAGGGGGTTAGGGGTTCGAGTCCCCTTGCCTCCACCGAAGAAGGGCCCGGGAGTCGTGAGACTCCCGGGCCCTTTCGTCTGCCCAGGGTGGCCGCCGGCGCCGGCACCGTGGGCAGAAACCGGCGACCCGGGGGCTCCTGGGGCACAAACCGCAGGACTTCGGGCCCCGTGGGCAGAAGAGAGGGCGTTTCTGCCCACGGAGGGACGGGGATGGCCTGCCCCGAACCCCCGCCGCCGGACCCGCCCACCGCGCCCACCGCCGTCGTGCGTGGTGTTGGATGGTCCGGTGAACACCACCATCGACACCCCGTCCCCCGACCGACCCGCCTCTGGGCAGGGCACTCCGGCCTACGCCCGGGTGCCCGCGAGCTACTACGACATCTTCGTGGGCGTCTTCACCGCCCTCCTCATCCTCTCCGGCGTCACCGCGGCCAAGCTCTTCTACGGCCCCACCGTCCCGGTCGTCTCGGACCTCTTCTACGACGGCGGCCCCCTCATCTTCGACGGCGGCGCCTTCCTGTTCCCGTTCGCGTACATCGTCGGCGACATCCTCGCCGAGGTGTACGGCTGGCGCCGGGCCCGCCGTGCCATCGTCCTCGGCTTCGCGATGCTCGTGCTCGCCGCCCTCACCTACACGGTGGTCTCCTGGACCACGCCCGTCGAGGGCTTCGAGGTGTGGGACCAGGCCCTCGCGCCCATGCTGCGGATCACCGTGGCCGGCTTCGTCGCGTTCCTCGTGGGCTCCCTGCTCAACGCGTCCATCGTGGTCCGCCTCAAGGAGCGCATGAAGGAACGGCACGTGGCGTTCCGGCTCATCCTCTCCACCGTGGTCGGCCAGTTCTTCGACACCCTGATCTTCTGCACCATCGCCTACGCCGGCACCATCTCGCTGCTGGAACTGGCGAACTACACGGTGACCGGCTTCGCGTACAAGACGCTCGTGGAGATCCTCATCGTGCCGGTGACCCTGCTCGTCATCCGCGCCCTCAAGCGCCGGGAGCCCACCTACCGGGCACCCGGCTTCGAGATCCACCGCGACGACGATCCCGCCCTCGCCCCGGCCGCGTCCCGCTGACCCGCACGGGCCCCGGCGCGGCCGCGCCGGGGCCCGTCCGTCGCGCGCACCCCGCCCAGCGACTACCGTCGGTGCCATGGGCAAGGACCTCTTCGAGCACGAGCAGCAGCAGACCCTCAGCCGTGAGCAGGCCGCCGCACGCCTACGCGACCTCGCCGACCAGCTCTCCCGGCAGAACGAGGTGCGGGTCGAGCACGGCGGCCGCGACGTCGTCGTCACCGTCCCGGACCGCGTGGGCCTCGAGGTGGAGCTCGAGGTCGAGGACGGCGGCGACGCCGAGCTGGAGATCACCCTCAGCTGGTGACCGGCCCCGGGGCGGCCGCTGCCTCCCCGTGCCTCAGAACGTCCAGAGCTCCCCGGGGGCCAGGCGCCGGTAGTCGGTCACGCCCTCGGCGAGACCCGAGAGCACCCGATCCACCACGCCCTTGCCGTCCTCGCTGAGGATGCCGTCGTGGATGGGGCGGGTGTGCGTCGCCGCGATGGCCCGCATCTGGTCCACCACGTCCGCGATGCGCAGCCACGGCGCCGCGGCGGGCAGCAGGAGCACCTCGACGTCGGCGTCTGGCACCGTGAACGAGTCGCCGGGGTGCAGCACGGCCCCGTCCACGAGATAGGACACGTTCACCGGGCGCGGCACCTCGGCGTGGATCACCGCGTGCTCCCCGCCGAGCACCTCCACCCGGAAGCCGGCGGCCTCGAACGTCTCCCCGGGCACGGCCGTGTGCACGTGTCCGGCGTCGAGCCCCGCCTCCGCCAGCGGCCCCGTGAGGTCCCGTGGCGCCCACACGTGCGTCTCCGTGCCGGCCAACGCCCGGGCCAGCTGCTCGGGGACCACGTGGTCCGGGTGGCCGTGCGTCACGAGGACGGCGTCCGCGCCGTCCAGGACCGCCGCGTCGCTGAACGCGCCGGGGTCGAACGCGAGGCGCCGGCCGGCCTTCTCGAGGCGGACGGCCGAGTGGCCGAAGAGGGTCAGGGTCGTGCTCATGCAGATCACTCCTCCGCCCGGCGTCGGGATCCCGGGCGCTCCCAGCCTCCCGCGCGCTCCCGGCGGTGGACAAGGCCCGCGCCCCGTTCGACGGCGGCCCACCGGCTCCCGCCCCGACCTGCGCCCGGACGCGCGCCGGCCCGCGCCCCCTCGGTCCTGCCGAGGATGCGCGGGCCGGTCGCCGTCCGCTGCGCGCTCAGAGCGCGGGGGAGCGGGTCAGCGCTGCTGCCCGGGCTGGACGCCCAGCACCTTCGCGTTGGCGGCGGCCACCGGGTCCGGCGTGGCGGTGTCCACCCGCACGCCCTGACCCGCCGCGGCCGAGCCGGCCTCGGCCACGACCTTCTGCTGCTGGGCGTAGGGGTTGTTGGCCTCCACCACCGGGATGTTCGCGGTGATCGGGCCCGGGACCGGGGCGGTCCACGGATCCTGCACCGGCTTGGTCAGGCGCCACAGGGCGAAGCCGGCGCCGGCGGCGGCGGCCGCCATGCCCGCGACGATCCAGGCGCGGCCGCCCGAGCGGGAGGCCCGGCGACCGGCGGCACGGTTCAGGTCCTTCTCGGCGGCGCCGGCGTACTGCTCGGCGCCCTGGCGCAGGCGCTTCACGATCGCCTTGTCCCCGGTGAGCTTGATCAGGGCCTGCTCCAGGGCGTCCGGGACCTCGACGTCGTGGGCGGTCTTGCGGGCGTGCGCGGCGCCGTCGGCCAGGCGGGCGGCGGCCACGGGGAGGACCTCCTCCTTGCGGCGCTGGGCGTAGTCGCCGGCGTCGGCCAGGCGGGCCTGCACCTGCGGGGCCACCTTCCCGCCCTGCTCTTGCAGCGCGGACAGACCCGTGGCGAGGAGGCCGGCGAGGGTCAGGCCGCCCGCGGCGGCGGCGTCCTTGGCCTGGCCGGCGCGGTCGCTGAACAGGGCGGCGGACCGCTGCGCGTCCTTGCGGGCGCCCTTGGCGGCCCTCTTCGCGTCCTTGCGCAGGCCCTTGGCGGCCTGGCGGCCGTCCCGGCGCACCTGCGTGGCCTTGCGGCCCCCACGACGGCGGCCCTTCTTCGCGGCCTTCTCGGCGTCCTTGCGCGCCGCGGCGAACTGCTGCTGCACCTCGTGGCCGGCGTCCTGCGCCTGGGCCTGCAGGTGCTCGAGGAAGTCCTGGACGGTGTCCACGCCCTTGGCGACGGCGGGGGCCAGCAGCCCGTACTGGTGCGCGACGGCCTCACCGGCCTTCCGCGCCCCGCGCTCGACCACGGGGCCGTACTCCTTCTTGGCGTCCTGGGCCTTGCGGCGGCCCTCCTCGGCCGCGGCGGAGCCGCCGATCAGCCCGTAGGCCGCGGCCACCTCGCTCCAGGCGCGGGTGGACTCCACCTTCGGGGCGGCCCAGTGGCGCAGGTTCTCCGCCTGGCGTGCGACGAACGCGTTCGCGCCGCCGTCGTGCTGGATCTCGTCGTGCAGGGTCTTGCGGGCCATGTGATGCCTCCCGTGAGTTCTGGATGGTCGTTGAACGCGGTGGTCCTCGAGGCCCAGCCTAGTGGCCGACCCCCGCCGTGGCACGGGTCCCGGCACGCCGGGAGTGCGTACGCCGATCGCGGAAGATCCCGACCCCGGACGGCGGGATCCGGACGGCCCGCCGCCGCGGATGGAACAATGGGGCGCATGGCGAACAAGACGCACACCGCGACCATCCACACGAACCACGGCGACATCGTCGTCGAGCTGTTCGGCAACCACGCCCCGAAGACCGTGAAGAACTTCGTGGGCCTCGCCACCGGCGAGCAGGAGTGGACCCACCCGCAGACCGGTGAGAAGAACAACGGCGCCCCGCTGTACTCCGGCACCGTGTTCCACCGCATCATCAAGGACTTCATGATCCAGGGCGGCGACCCGCTCGGCATGGGCATCGGCGGCCCCGGCTACCAGTTCGGCGACGAGATCCACCCCGAGCTGCAGTTCGACCGTCCCTACCTGCTGGCCATGGCCAACGCCGGCCCCGGCACCAACGGCTCGCAGTTCTTCATCACCTCCGTGCCCACCGGCTGGCTCAACGGCAAGCACACCATCTTCGGCGAGGTGAAGGACGAGGCCTCCCAGAAGGTCGTGGACGAGCTCAACGCCGTCGCCACCGATCCCCGTGACCGCCCGCTCGAGGACGTCGTCATCGAGTCCATCGACATCGACGAGGCCTGAGCAGCCCCTCGGTGAGCACCACCCCCTCTGACCCGCACGGCCCGGACTCCGCGGACGGCACACCCCCGGTGTGCCCGCGGCATCCGGGCCGTGCCGCGTATGTGCGCTGCGCCGTCTGCCGGCGCCCCGCGTGCCTCGACTGCCAGCGTCCCGGCTCCGCGGCCGGACCGGTCTGCGTGGACTGTGCGTCCGGCGTCGTGGCCGGCCCCGCTCCGACGCCGTCCCCCGCCGCCGGCGCCGCCGCGACGGTCCCGGCCCGACGGCGGACGGGCTTCACCGCCTCGCCCGTCACTTGGATCCTGCTGGCGGTCACGACGGTGGTCTATACGGCGCAGTGGATGACCCGGGATCAGGCGTCCGGTGTGACCGAGGCGCTCTGGTACGCCGGGCTCTACACGTCCCCGTACGGCATGGAGCCGTGGCGGATGGCCTCCTACGCGCTCGTGCACGACGTCTCCGGCCCCACGCACCTGCTGCTGAACATGCTCGCGCTGTGGGTGGTCGGGCGCGTGCTCGAGCCCGCGCTGGGCTGGTGGCGGTTCCTCGCCCTCTACGTGCTCTCCGCCGTGGGCGGTGCGGTGTTCGCACTGTGGGTCTCGGACCCGCTGCAGCCCGTCGTCGGGGCGTCCGGCGCCGTGTACGGCATGTTCGCTGCCCTGTTCCTGCTCACCCGGGTGCGGGGCGGGCAGGTGCGCTCGATCGCTGTGCTGATCGGCCTGAACCTCGTGTTCTCGTTCCTGTTGCCCGGGGTGGCCTGGCAGGTGCACGTGGGTGGGCTGCTGACGGGCGCCGTCGTCGCCGTCGTGTTCTCCCTGGCCGGCGGGCTGCGCCCCGGCCGCGCGCGCGTGCCGTCCGTGGGCACCCAGGTGGCCGGCCTCGTGGTCGTGGCGGCGGCGCTGGCGGCGCTCACGGTGCTCGGCGCCGCACGGGTCACGGTGGCCGGCCTGCTGGGCTAGGCCGTCGTCCCCGACCGTCCCCGGAGTTCGCCACAGCCGGGTGTGCACTTCTTCCCACAGGGGTGTCCACACCTGTGGACAACTCCGGGGACAACTCGTCTCCGGGCCGGATCGTGCGGATCCCTCATCCACAGGGTTGTCCACCGCTGTGGAGAACTACACGCGTGTCATTCGCTCCAGCGGGACATCATCAGGAACCCGACGAGCGCGATGCCGAAGCCCACGAGGATGTTCCAGCCGCCGATCTGCACGATCGGGAAGAGGCCCTGGGTCAGGTAGTAGACGATGATCCAGAGCAGACCGAGGATCAGCAGGCCGAACATCACGGCCTTGTACCCGGGGGAGAGGGGCTTCGGACCCGGGTCCACGTCCCCGAGGTCCGTCCGCACGGCGGAGCGGCTGCGGCGCGCGGCCTCGAGCTCCTCGCGCTTCCGACGGGCCGAGTCCTTGCGCTTGCCGGCGGGTGCTGCCACGGGTCTTCTCCTCGGGTGGGGGGTGGTGGGCGCCCCCACCGGCGGGGACCGGGGCGGGGACGGTATCCTGCTGACCTGCCCAGGACCGGGGTCAGCGACATGCCCGGCCAGTCTATGCACCCCGCTCCCACGCGGCGGGGAGGAAAGAGCGCCCCCGTGCAGAGCCCCGAGGTCTCCGTCCTCGTCGTCGACAACTACGACAGCTTCGTCTACACCCTGGTGGGCTACCTCGAGCAGCTCGGGGCCCGCACCACCGTGATCCGCAACGACGAGGTCACCCCCGCCCGCGCCCTCGAGCTCGCGGCCGAGCACACGGCGGTGCTCATCTCGCCCGGGCCGGGCGCGCCCGCCGACGCCGGTGTCTCCCTCGACCTCATCCGCTCCGCCGCCGACGGCGGCCGCCCGCTCTTCGGGGTGTGCCTGGGGCACCAGGCCATCGCGGAGGCGTTCGGCGCGACCGTGACGCACGCGGAGTCCCTCATGCACGGCAAGACGTCCCTGGTCCGCCACGGCGAGCACCCCATGTTCGAGGGTGTCCCCTCGCCGTTCACCGCCACCCGCTACCACTCGCTGGCCGCCGTGCGGCCCACCGTGGACGAGGCGGTCCTGGAGATCACCGCCGAGACCGAGGACGGCGTCGTGATGGGACTGGCCCACCGCACCGCGCCCCTGTGGGGCGTGCAGTTCCACCCCGAGTCCGTGCTCACCGAGGGCGGCTACCGGATGCTCGGCAACTGGCTCGAGTCCGTGGGGCTCTCCGGGGCCGCCGAGCGCGGCGGCCGGCTCTCGCCCCTCGTCCGCCAGGACTGACCGGCCCCGGGGCCCGGTTCGCGGGTCCGACGGCGCCCCGTCCGCTCAGGTGGACGGCGGCGGATCGATCGAGGGCTCGGGCTCCGGCGTCAGCGTCGGCAGCGGGTCCACCGGCGTCGCGGTGGACGAGGTGCTCGGCGACTGCTCGGTCGGCCCCGGCGAGGTCGACGGGGCCGCCGACGTCGGCGCCGGGCTCTGCGTCGGTGACGGCGTCGCGGTCGTCGTCGGCTCGGGGCTGGGCGTGGCCGAGGCGGACGGCGAGGGCGAGGGTTCCGCGCTCGCGGAGGGCTCGGGGCTCTCCGACGGCGGGGGGCTCGGTGACGCGGACGCCGACGGCGTGGGCTCGGGCGCCTCGCTGGACGGCGGCGCCGGCTCGGAGGGCTCGGCCGTGGGCGCGATCCATGAGGACGCCGTCAGGGTCAGGGAGGAACGGTTGTCCACGCGGACGCCGGCGGGCGGATCCTGGGCCACGACCGTTCCGGTGTCCGTGGTCGCGCCGTCCTCGTCCTGGATCCGCACGCGCAGCTCGGGGGCGCTCAGCGCCAGCTGACGCCGCGCGTCCGGAGCGCTCATCCCCACCACATCCGGCACGTCGACCATGCCGCTGGACAGGTGCAGCACCACGGAGGAGCCGGGCGGCACGTGCGTGCCCATCGCGGGGTCGGTGCGGGCGAGCAGCCCGCGTTCGAGTCGGCCGTCGTCCTGGTACTGCACGGAGGAGACACGCAGGCCCAGCCGTTCCAGCTCGCGGCGGGCCGCGTCCTCGGACAGCCCGTGCAGGGAGTCGGACAGCGCGATGCCCTCCTCGCCGCGGGACACCCGGATCCGCACCTCGGCCCCGCGGGGCACCTCCGTGCCCGTCGGCGGGTCGCTCTGGGTGACGGTCCCGTCCGGGGCGTCGGCCATGTACGCGGACGAGACGACGGCCACCAGACCTGCGTCCTCGAGCGCCGCGACCGCCTCGTCCTGCTGCAGCCCCACCACCGCGGGCACCTCCGCGGTGGTGGGCAGAGCCGCCGCGAGCCACG
>NZ_JXSP01000173.1:0-7136 GCF_000946635.1 Micrococcus sp. MS-ASIII-49 | reverse complement strand
CACCACTATCCGGGACTCAACTGACGCGGAGGAGCATCACGCTCTGATTCGCAGCTTCATAGCCGGATCGGACGAGACGGCGAACCTCACGACGAGAGTTGCCGCGCTGCTTGTACTCCTCTACGGCGCCCGAATCGACCGCATCCACCGACTGACCACCGCCGACACCAGCACAGTGGGAGAACGAACATACCTTACGCTAGCGGCAGAGCCCATTGAGATCCCGAGCCCGGTTGCGGGGCTCCTCGCACGGCTCGTCGCTGATGCCGAGCGCGATCCGCGTGCGCTGCGCCGGGACAGCGAAGGCTCATATCTCTTCGTGTCTCCTCGGCGGCATCACGAACCGATCCATCCCACGACCCTGGGGCGGTGGATGGCGCGGGCCGGGGTCAGTCCGCGGATCGCCCGGAACTACGCCATGCTCGCTCTCACCAGCGACCTCCCCGCCGCTGTGGTGGCGACGCAGGTGGGAATCACAGCGCAGGCCGCCGGCCGCTGGGCGCAGTTCGCGCAACGCGACAGCGTCGAATACATCGTCGCGAGAGCACGCACTCCAACGCGCGAAGGCTTGCTGTAATGAACTGACCAGCCGTCCGGCGACCACCCTGGAGCAGTTCAGCCGCGACTACACGGACACATGGAGCCCGCAACCGGGGGTGGGCGGACGGTCACCCGCGGTTGAGCGAGGGAGTCCTAGCGTCGCTGCTTGCTGGCCGCGCTCTCGATGATGTCGAGGGCGGTTGGGGTGCCGGCTTCTTCGCCAAAGACGGTGGCGAGCTCGGAGGCACGTTGCTCCATTCGTGCGTTGGTGAGCGCGGTGTCCATGGCTTCAGCGAGCCGGTCCGCGGTCAGTCTCGTTCGGGCGATGGGGGCGGGAGAGACTCCGAGCTCGTGGGCGCGTCTGGCCCAGAAGGGTTGGTCGGCGCCGAAGGGGACCACGATGGTGGGGACCCCGGCGGCGAGGGCGGCGCCGGTTGTCCCGGCCCCACCGTGGTGCACGGTTGCGGCGACGCGGGGGAACAGCCAGGAGTGTGGGACGGAGTCGATGGTGAACACGTCCGGGTCAGCGCTGTCCCCGGGGGTGAGGGCGTACCCTGCGTCGTCATTCGCTCACCATCATGCAGCCAATCTTGCACCGAATCCCGGTTGGGTAGTCGGAAGTTCCCGACGACTCGATCGTTTCGTCTGAGGGGCGGCGCCCTCGCCGGCCGAAGGAAACACTCTGAACGCAGCGTGTTCACAGTGCCCAGTAAGTCACCGATATTCCATGTCGTGCGCGCCCCCGCGGAGGCTGAGGCGCGACGCTCGCCTTGGTGGGTCAAGCCGTCCACAGCAATTCTCACCAGCGCATCCGGTGGGACCTTTCACCTTGCAGGCTCCGAAGGGCTGGCCGCCCTCGCAGACCTGTTTTGGCTGATGCGACGGAGGGTCCATTTGTGGCCTTCGACGAACCCGGTGACGAGGACCAGCAGGCCCAAGCACATCAGCCACTCCGCACCTGTCAGCGAGGTGGCGCCAACGACGTTCTGCAGGAACGAGATCTCGGTCGACAGCACGATGATGACGACGGGCCAGACGAGCAGCTTCGCGACGGCGGCGATCGGTGCGGCGAGCCCGGTCTCGGGGGAGCGGCGCATGAGCACGGCGCTGATGACGGTGCCGAGGCCGACCACGACGTAGGCCATCGTCATGGCGTGCGACGGCTCGGTCGGACTCGGCTCGTCGGGCCCCCAGACGAGCGGGATCCACGAGGCGAGGAAGATCGCGAAGCCGTAGAGCCCCCATTCGGCGAGGGCTCCGCCGTTCGCGACGCCGAGCTTCGGGTTGCGGGGCGGGCGGTCCATGATCCCCGGGGGCTGCGCGTCGGCGGCGATCGCGAAGACGGCGAACAGCGTCACGAAGAAGTTGAGGAACAGCACCATGCCGGGGGTGAGCGCGACGCCGTCGGCGATGTTGAAAGCGGATGCCGCGAGGAACAGCAGCAACAGCGACACGAGCTGCGACATCTGGAAGCGCAGGTATGACGTGATTTTGTCATAGACGACGCGGCCGAGTTCGACCGCCCGCACGAGCGTTGCGAAGTTGTCGTCGGTGAGGACGAGCTTCGCCGCTTGCTTCGTCACCTCCGAGCCCGAGCCCATGGCGACACCGACGTCGGCCTGTTTGATGGCGGCGGCGTCGTTGACGGCATCCCCCGTCATCGCGACGATCTCGCCCTGCGACTGCAGCAGCTGCACGAGGCGCAGCTTGTCCTGCGGGGTCACGCGCCCGAACACGTGCAGGTCGGGCAGGTCGCCGAGCAGCTCGGTGTCGTCGAGCTTGTGCAGATCGGCGCCGCTGATCGCGCCGGCGCCGAGACCGAGCTCCTTGCCGATCGCGCCCGCCGTCACGGCGTGGTCGCCCGTGATCATGCGCACCTCGATGCCGGCGCGCTGGGCGATGTCGACGGCCACCTTCGACGACGGCCGCAGGGGGTCGACGATCCCGACGACGCCGATGAGGTCGAGGCCGGTCACGTACGACATCGGGTCGGCGACGATGGATGCCTCGTCCGCCGGATCGAGGACGCGCATGCCGATCGCGAGCGTGCGCAGGCCGCTCGAGCTCATCTCCTCCAGGACCCCCGTGACCTCCGCGGGGTCGATCGGGGACTTCGTGCCGTCGGTCGAGTAGCGGGCCGCGCAGCGCCCCACGATGATGTCGGGCGCGCCCTTGACGAACTCGAGGATGCGCTCTTCGCCGTCGAGGGTGAAGTGGTGGAACGTCGCCATGAACTTGTACTCGGAGTCGAATGGCACCTCCGCGATGCGCGGGTGGTCGCGTCTCGTCGCGTCGGCGTCGACGCCGAACTTCGCGGCGAGCACGATGAGCGCAGCCTCCGTGGGGTCGCCGACGACGGCGCCCTCCGGCGAGACGGTCGCATCGTTCGGCAGCGATACCGCCATGCCCACGCGGTTCGCCTCGACGGGCTCGCCCGCGGCGTGGAGCACTTTGCCGTCGAACGAGTAGCCGCCTCCTGTCACCTGGTAGCGCTGGCCGCCGAACCACACCGTGCGCACGGTCATCTCGTTGAGCGTCAGCGTGCCGGTCTTGTCGGAGCAGATGGCGCTCGTCGCGCCCAGGGTCTCGACGTCGGCGAGGCTCGCGACGATCGCCTTCTCCTTCGCGAGGTGCGTCGCGCCCCAGGACAGCAGGCTCTGGACGAACGTCGGCAGGCCCGTCGGGATCGCCGAGATCGCGACCGCCGTGCCGAGGAAGAGCAGCTCGCTGAGCTCCTGCCCGCGCAGCGCGCCGATCACGATGATGACGATGACGGCGAGCCACGCCACGATGCCGATGACGCGGGTGAGGCCATCGAGCTCGCGCTGCAGAGGCGAGCGCTTGTTCGACACCGACGAGAGCAGCGTCGCGATGCGCCCGACCTCGGTGCGCATGCCGGTCTCGACGACGATCATGCGCGCGGTGCCGCGTGTGACGGACGTGTTCTGGAAGAGCATCGCCGTCCGGTCGGCGAGGGCGGCGCCCGGCGCATTCGCGGTGCGACCCTTCTCGATCGGCAGCGACTCGCCCGTGAGGGCCGACTCCTGCGTCTCGAGGGTCGCGGAGCGCACGATCCGCCCGTCGGCGGGCACGAGGTCGCCGGCCTCGAGATCGACGATGTCGCCGGGCACCAGGGCGGTCGCATCCACGAGCACGATCCGCCCGTCGCGCAGCACGCGAGCCTGCGGCGTCTGCAGCTTCGCCAGCGCGTCGACGCTGCGGCGCGCCTTGAGCTCCTGCCGAGTGCCTTGCACAACGTTGAACGCGACCAGCACCCCGACGATGATCGCCGTCGACACCTGGCCGATCAGCAGCGACACCACCGCGACGGCGATGAGCATGAGGGTCATCAGCTCGGCGAGCTGCAGGAGAGCGATCTTGAGCGCGCTCGGCGGCGGCGCGCTGACGAGGGCGTTGGGACCGGCTGCCGAGAGCCGTCGGGCAGCCTCGGCCGCGGCGAGGCCCTGCTCGGCGTCGGTGCCGAGATCGGCGGCGACCGCTCCGGGCTCCAGCGACCACCACGCAGTCGAGATTTCCGGCACGGTCGAGGTCGGAGTGCTCATGCACTCAGGGTACTGCTCACTTCGCAAACTCCCGCGGGAGATCCTTCCGGACGGCGGACCGGACTGATCGTATTCGCGCTGCTCTTCCCGCTGGCTGCCGGAACCCTCGGCGTGATCGCCGGATCCCTCACCGGAATGGGCATCGGTGGTGCGGTGGTCCTCGAGGCGCTCTGTGGGAGCGCGTCCTACATCGCCGCTACCGCCGCGGTCCGCCTCGCCCTTCCCGACGCGAACGTCGCCCTGTCGCTGACCGCAGCATTGGCATCACCTTCCCCCTGAATCTCGTCCTCGGTGTCCCGCTGCTGACCTGGCTCGCCGAACAGGTGGCACGGTGACAACACTCACCCCGTCACCCGGACCCGTCGTCGATTCCCCTAGGGAGACCCGCATTACCACCCGGCAGCAGACCCACCGCGCTCCCTCCGCGAAAAGGGTGTTCGCCGGACGGGCGATCGTCCTCGTCTTCGCGATTGGTCAGATCGTTTCCACCGTCGTGTTTGACCTGTGGTCACCCACCGAGCTGCAGTCCGGGGTGCAGTTCTCCCCGCTGGTCCCGCCCGGGCCGATGTTCGCGATCTGGGGTGTCATCATCGCCGCCAGTGTGTTGTGGGCGATCCTGCAGATCCGTCCGTCCGCACCTCCCCGCTGCGAGACCGCCTCGTGGTGCCGCTGAGCTGCGTCTACGCGGGCTTCGCGCTCTGGCTGTCCGCGGCGGCGCTCGGCCAATCGTTCCCGCTCACCCTGGTCGTGTTCGTTTTCATCGTCACCGCGCACTTCGTCGCGTGGCGGCGGATCACCGCCGCGCGGGACGAGATCGCCACATGGAAGCGGGTAGACCGGGTCGTCCTGTACCTGTCGCAGGGGCTGTACGCGGGGTGGACGTCGATGGCGTTCTTCGTCAACATCGCCACCGTCCTCCAAGCCGCCGGCGCCCCCATCGAAGGCGTGTGGGGAACGACATGGCAGCTGCTCGTCATCGCTGCCGCCGCGGGGGTCGCTGTCTTGTTCGTCGTGATTACGGCCGGCTCGGCGTGGTTCGCGGCCGCGGCGTGCTACGCGCTGATCGGCGCGGGCATCTCCTCCAGCGCGGGCGGTTTCACCGCTCTCGCCATCGCACTCGGTGCCGGCGTCGCCGTTGTGATCGGCGCCACGATCGTCCTTCGAGTGAAGAGGCATCACACACCTTAGGTCAGCACGGCGCGCAGGTCCCTCTCGCACAGGAGGCCAGCTGGGGCGATGATCGTGTTGGTCGGCGTACTTGCCGTCGCCGCGCTGGCCATCGCCGCGATCCCTGCTCGTGCCGAGGCGAGTCGGCGCCGCCAGGCGGCAGCCACAGTCCGCATCGTCACGGCACTGGCCGCGACAACCCTTTCGGTCGTCCTGCTGGTGCCAGCGTGGCAGGACAGCGGCGAGCTCTCGCTGGTTCTCGTCGGGGTTCCTGCGGTGGCGGGAACGACCGTGTTGGTCCTTGAGTGCACCGGCCGCCCGGTTCGGGCGGTCACCTGGATCGCGGGAATCCTCGTGCTCTTCTGGAGTGTGCTTACGGCCCTCGGGCTCGGCCTGTATTACCTCGGACCTGGCATCCTTCTCCTTGCAGCTGCCGCCGTGACACCGCGAGATCGGGTGCGGACGGATGCGTAGGCTGCGTGCACCGTTGCCGGTGTTCCTCATCGTCTCGTTCGGGGTCACCTGGTTGCTCTGGCTTCCCCTGCTGCTGAACGCACAGACCGGCAGTGCGCTGAGCGTGATGCCGTACCAGTTCTTCCTTGCCTCCTTCGGCCCGCTCCTGGGTGCGGTTGCGGCGACCCTGTCCGCGGGAGGGTTCCTCGAGCTGCGGGTGTGGGTGCGGCGGGCGTTCTCTGTCCGGTTCCCGCCGATCTGGTGGGCTGCGGCGGTCGGGATGCCGCTCGCGTACGGGGTGATCGGGTACGTCACAGCCTGGGCCGTGACCGGCACCTGGCCCGACCTGTCCCGGCTCGGGCTCACCGACAAACTCCCCGGCATGAACGCGGCCGCCGTCGCGCTGGTGTGGACGCTCACCTTCGGTCTCGGTGAAGAAGCAGGATGGCGGGGCTGGCTGCTTCCCCATCTGGCTCGTCGGATGAGCGTGCTGACCGCGGCGCTGGTAGTCGCGGGGGTCTGGATCTGCTGGCACCTGCCGGCGTTCTTCTTCAACCCCACTTACATGCAGATGGGGTGGAGCCTCATCGGGTGGATGATCGCTTTGGTCGCCGGATCGCTCCTGCTGTCCTGGATTACTGCGAGGGCGGCGTGGAGCATCATCCCCGTGCTGATCTGGCACGCCGGGTTCGATCTGCTCACCGCAGCCGACCAGTCCGCCGGGATCATCGCCTCCACCATCAGCGCCATCGTCATCCTGCAAGGCGTCCTCGCCGCCTGGCTACTCTGGCGAACACGCGGCGACGATCCCGCAACAACACCCCTCACCGTCACAGGCCCAACCTTCCGGGCGAGCTGATTTGGCGTTCCGCAGAATTGAGCTGATAGCTGCGGAGTCGCACCAAGCGTGGCCTGGTGAAGGGACTGCTACGCGGATCGGTGCCAATACTCCGCGCCGGACTCCTCCTGCGACAACGGTTCGCACCAGGAATAACGCAACCCGGAATACTGCCTCTCCGCCAGTCGGGGAGGCCCGCCCGTGAGCGCCTACGCGGAAGTCATCGAGTGGGAGGACTACGAGGGCGGCGTGAACGGCTACAACGCCGACATGGTGGCCGCCATCGAGGTGGAGTCGTTGCAGAACCAGGCGCGGCGCGCCCGGTGGGGCGAGCGGTACACCCCGGGCCGCATCTGGCATGTCGTCCACGAGGACGGCACGATCCAGCACGGCCATTCCGCGAACGTCCGCACGGCCAAGCGGGAGGCGCAGGCAGCCCTAGCTGTAGGAGGGCATGACGTTGTTGACTCGCGCTGGGGCCAGTGAGGCCGGAGGAGCCTCTGCGCAGGAGGTATGAGGCCGATGATAGTTGTAGTGGTTCACCCACACCGCCAGGGCCTCACGCCGAGCTTGCT
>NZ_JXSP01000172.1:0-6834 GCF_000946635.1 Micrococcus sp. MS-ASIII-49 | reverse complement strand
GGGGTCGCCTGCACCTCGTGGGGAGGTGACTCAGGCATGGATCCAGTCCTGACACTGATCCTCGGATCCCTCATCATCCTGGCGATCATCGCCGCCAACGGCTTCTTCGTGGCCCAGGAATTCGCGTACATGTCTGTAGACCGCGTCCGCCTGCAGACCGCCGCCAAGGCCGGCGACCGCGCCGCCGCCCGCGCACTGCAGGTCACTCGCCGCACCTCCTTCATGCTCTCCGGCGCGCAGCTGGGGATCACGGTCACAGGCCTCATGGTGGGCTACGTGGCAGAGCCGATGGTGGGTGCGGCCCTGACCGAGTTGCTCGGCGGCACCGCACTGCCTTCTGAAGTGGTCATCGCCATCTCCACGCTGGGCGTACTGGTGGTGGCCACCCTGGTGCAGATGATCATCGGCGAGCTGTACCCCAAGAATTTGGCCATCGCCAACCCCGAGCCCCTGGCCCGCGCTCTGGCCCGGCCCACACAGATCTACCTCGGCCTGTTCGGCTGGCTCATCTGGGTCTTCGACAAGGCGGCCGAGGTGCTGCTCAAGCTCCTGCGCATCGAGCCAGTGCACGACGTCGACAGCACCGCCTCCGCCGAGGACCTGGACCGCATTGCCCTGGACTCCAGAGCTTCCGGATCCTTGCCCGCGGAGGTCTCCGTCCTGATCGACCGGGTGCTGGACTTCCCAGACCAGGACGTGCAGCACGCGATGGTGCCCCGCTCGCGTGTGGACGAGGTTCAGCCCCAGACCTCCCTGGCTCAGGTGCGCGACCTGATGGCCACCGGCCACACCCGCTACCCGGTGATCTCGAACGAACACGAACCGCTCGGGGTAGTCCACCTCACCGACCTGCTCGGTGAGACCCGGATGGCCCCGGACACCCCCGTGTCCGCCCTGATGCGCCCTGCACTGGTGCTGCCCACGATGATGTCCCTGCCCGACGCAGCCCGGGAGCTCGACGGCTCAGGGCAGCAGATGGCGTGCATCGTGGACGAGTTCGGCGGCTTCGTCGGCGTGCTCACAGTGGAAGACCTCGCGGAGGAGCTCGTGGGCGAGCTCACGGACGAGCACGACCTGCACCCCCAGGAGGAGATCACCGCCACAGGCCTGCACTCCTGGGTCCTGAGCGCAGAGGCCCACCTGGACGAGCTCGAGCGCCTCGTCGGGCACCCCCTGCCCGTGACCGAGGCCGAGTCCGCCGCCGGTCTGACCATCGACGCTCTGGGCCGTCTGCCCCGGGAAGGCGAGGTCATCACGATCGACCTGCCCGAGGACCCACGAGACTTCGGGGCTGAGGAGGTCTACGACCGCCACCTGCAGGTCGAGGTCCTCTCCATCCAACGCAGGGTCCCAGCTCGACTGCGGATCCACCTCATCGAGGTGCCCCGCTCTGACACCGCCGGCAGCCATGCCGCCCACGAGGCCCAGCCCGACGCCACCACGGACGAGGAGCGATGATGCACGGTCCACTGATCGTCATGCTCGTGACCACAGCGCTGATCGTGCTCAGCGCGATCTTCGTCATCATGGAGTTCTCCCTGCTGGGCGCCCGCCGGCACCGGCTAGAGGCCGAGGCAGGACGCAGCCGCGCCGCGCGGGCCGCTCTCAAGGGAGTCGACGAGCTGACCCTCATGCTCGCCGCAGCCCAGTTGGGCATCACCTTGTGCACCTTCGCCCTGGGGGCGATCACCAAGCCGGCCGTCGACGCATGGCTCGGCCCCGTCCTGGAGGACTGGGGCATCCCCGCAGCGGCAGCCGGAACCGCCTCCTTCGTCCTGTCCTTGCTGGCCGTGACCTTCCTTCACCTGGTCATCGGGGAGATGGCCCCCAAGTCCTGGGCCATTGCCCACCCCGAGACCGCAGCCAAAGCCGTGGCCGTGCCCGCACGCGCCTTCGTCTGGACCGTTCGCCCCCTGCTGCTGCTGGCCAACCGGCTGGCCAACCGCCTGGTGACCCTCAGCGGCGTCACCCCCGTGGACCAAGCCGCCGTGGGCGGCTACGACGCAGCGGCCATTCGTCAGCTGGTTGAGCACTCCGCCGCCGCCGGCACCCTGGACCGGCAGAACCATGAAGCCTTGGCCGGTGCCCTGGACCTTCAGACCCTCACTCTCGGGGACCTCCTCCCCCAGGGTCAGCACCCGGTCAAGGTCGCCCCCGACGCCGACGTCGAGGCGGTCCAGAATGCCGCTGCGTGCTCAGGGCACTTGCGTATCCTGGTCCAGCCGGACCATACCCCTGAGAGCGTTCCGGGCGTCGTCCACGTGCGGGACACCCTCACGATGGAGCCTTCTGCGCCAATCCAGCCGCTTATCCAGCAGGCTCTGACGCTGCCCTCCACCACACCGTTGCACGAAGCACTTGCCTCCATGCGCCGCAACAGCCGCCAGCTGGCCGCAGTGACCCAGGACAACCGGTTCACTGGGGTCGTCACCCTCACCGACGTCTTGCGCGGAGTGTTGCCCCGCGCGGCTTGAGTCCACACCTCGGCAACACCACCGCGGGGGCCGCTGAAACGGCCCCCGCGGTGGTGTGGACAAAGAATCAGAATCGGCACAGTGGCCTCGCCCCCCATTCCGGCCTCAATGGGCTCAGTCATGCTCCGACTCACGGGCGTGTAACGGCTAAATCGGTCGTTTGTGGCGGCTGCTCGGTGTGCCGCCCGGTGTCATGTGTGGCTTGCGCCGCTATATGGCGGGGTTCTGTCGGAGCTCAGTGGCGGCCTCCAAGCACGCGGGCAAGAGGGCGCTGCGAGTGAGGCTCACGTTCCGCAAGCCGATCCTTCACCGGGACAGCGGCCGACGGCAGGCCGGAGGAATAGGCGTCGCGATAGGGTGCACCCCGCGCAACAGAACCGTTGCGAAAGGTCTAACACCCCAACGCAACAGAGTGGGCCGCCATGCGCTGCCACGGGCCCGTGACTTCGGTGTCACAGGTAGCGGCAGACATCCTCGGGGGAGCACGTGGCCGGGTCGCCGGCGGCGGCGTCCTCGCGCAGGTCGGCGATCGTGGTGCGTAGCTGCGCGAGCTCGGCGAGTTGCCGGTCGATCACATCAAGGCGGGTGTCGAGCAGGTCGGTGACGTGCCGGCAGGGGGCCTGCCCCCGGTCGCGGATGTCCAGCACCTGACCGATCTGGGCCAGGGTCAGCCCGGCCGCTTGCCCCCGGCGGATGAAGTCCAGCCGGTCGAGCACCTCGGCGCCGTAGTCCCGGTAGCCCGCCGGGGTGCGGTCCGCGGCGGGTAGCAGCCCGACCTCCTCGTAGTACCGCAGGGTCTTGCTCGTCGTGCCCGACGCCCGAGCCACCTCACCGATCCGCATGCCACTCATTCTCCCCCTTGACCTTCCAGTGCACTGGAAGGTCGATCCTGAGGGCGATGAAGGAGGAGTTCATGACGGCAACGGCTAACAGCAGGTCGTATGACCTGGCAATGATCGGGTTCGGTGGGGCGGCGTTCGCGGCCGCGATCCGCGCCACCAACCTCGGCAGACGGGTGGTGATGATCGAGCGTGGCACCGTCGGCGGTACCTGCGTGAACACCGGGTGCGTGCCCTCCAAGGCCTTGCTCGCGACCGCCGAGGCCCGCCACGTCACACTCGACGCCTCCCGGTTCCCCGGGCTGCCGCTCCCCGAAGTCCGGCCGGTCGACATGCCCGCCTTGATCGCCGGCAAGGATCGGCTCGTCGGGTCACTGCGTGGCGAGAAGTACCTGGACCTGGCCACCGAGTACGGATGGGATCTCCACCCCGGGGACGCCACGTTCGTCGGCACACCCAGCGAGCCGGCACTGCGCGTCACCGGCCCTGACGGCACGGTGGAGACGGTCCGGGCCGCGCACTACCTCATCGCCACCGGCTCCAGGCCCTGGGCGCCGCCGGTCCCCGGCCTGCAGGAGGCCGGTTACCTGACCTCGACCACCGCGATGGAACTGGACCACGTCCCGGAGTCGCTGCTGGTCATCGGCGGCGGCTACGTCGCGATGGAGCAGGCCCAGCTCTTCGCTCGGCTCGGCGTCCGGGTCACCATGCTGGTCCGCTCACGGCTGGCGTCCCAGGAAGAACCCGAGGCGTCCACCGCCCTGGATGAGATCTTCACGGACGAAGGCATCCAGATCATCCGCGGCGCGGTGCCCAGCGCGGTCCGCCGCGACCCGGCCACCGGCGAGGTCACGGTCACTGCCACCACCACTGACGGCTCACAGGAACTCCGGGCGGCCGAGGTACTCGTCGCCACCGGGCGCCGCCCGGTCACCGCCACGCTCGGTCTCGACACCGTCGACGTGCGCACCGGCGACCACGGCGAGGTGGTTGTCGACAGCCATCTGCGCAGCACCAACCCGCGCGTCTGGGCTGCCGGTGACGTCACCGCCCACCGTCAGTTCGTGTACGTCGCCGCGGCCCACGGCGCCCTCGTCGCCGACAACGCCCTCACCGGCGCCGGCCTCGAGGTCGACTACCGCCACCTGCCCCGGGTCGTGTTCACCAGCCCCGCCCTGGCCGCCGTCGGGATGACCGAACGGCAGGCCTCCGCTGCCGGGATCCGCTACGACAGCCGTGTCCTGTCACTCGCGCACGTCCCACGCGCGATCGTCAACCGCGACACCTGCGGGTTCATCAAGATGGTCACCGACGCCGACACCGGCCGCATCATCGGCATTACCGCCCTGGCCCAGGACGCCGGCGACCTCGCCGCCGCCGGGGTCTACATGCTCGAGGCCGGCATGACCACCAGCCAGGTCGCCAACCTCTGGAGCCCCTACCTGACCATGGCCGAAGGCCTCAAGCTCACCGCGCAGGCCTTCACCACCGACATCGCCAAGCTCTCCTGCTGCGCGGCGTGAACCTGCCCCGCACACAGGGACACCGATAGGGGACCGCCTCGCCCCGGGGCGCGAGACAAGAAAATGGGCGCCGATCAGCCCTACTTACTGGCACCCCTGCGTATCGGACCTGCAACCACCGGGGAGTTCAGTCGATGCAAGAACTCCCGTCCCAGGCCTATATCTGGACGTCTTCACGACCTCTACGTGCTCGACCCGACGAGGACAGCACTGGACGACGCGATGACCGCCTTGCGGCGCCGCCATGAGGCCGCGGTCCGTTTGGGCCGCGTCACCGTACCACCATGACCACGATCGTCACCACGTAAGCCGCGGCGACCAGACCGATCCCCAGCAGGGTGAGCACCACCCCGCGCCGGGCCGGCCGCTGGCCCTCGTCCGGCCCGGGGCCCTTGCCGTGCTTCGCGGTCATCGCGCGCTCCTAAGACGTTGCTCAAGCATGTGCGGCTCTCGCGAGCGGGCTTCCGTGCCGAGTGCTACCAGCTCAGGTCGTGACAGCCGTCGCTGCCGGCGCCCTCCACCTGCAAGGTGGCATGGGCGATACCGTAACGGTCGTGCAGCACCCGGCGCGCGCCGGCAAGCACGGCGCCGTGGTCCGCGCCCTGGTCAGCGACCAGGTGGGCCGTGGCCACGTTCATCCCCGACGTCAGGGTCCACAGGTGCAGGTCGTGGACCTCCTCCACCCCCTCGACCGCGTCCAGGTCACCGGCGACGTCCTCCGGGTCCACCCCTTCCGGGGCGTGCTGGCCCAGCACCGCGATCACCTGCCTGCCCAGAACCACCGCCCGGATGATGACGAAGACCGCGATGAGCGCCGCGACCACGACGTCCCAGATCGGCTGGCCGGTGAGGATGATCAGCACGCCGGCGACCATGACACCCACCGACCCGGCGGCGTCGGCGATCACCTCGTAGTAGGCGCCCTTGACGTTCAGGCTGTCCTTGGCCCCGCTGCGCAGCAGCAGCATGGAGATGATGTTGATCACCAGGCCGGCGAAGCCGACCGCGAGCATGGCGCCGGAGGCCACCTCCGGCGCGTCGCCCAGCCGGCTGATGGCCTCGACCACCACGTACACCCCGACCGCGAGCATCGCCAGCACCGCCAACGCCGAGGCGAACACCTCGGCCCGGTAGGAGCCATAGGTGCGTCGCCCCGTGGAGTCCGGCCGGCTCGCGATGCGCGTCGCCAGCAGCGCCGCACCCAGCACCACCACATCGGCAGCCATGTGCCCGGCATCCGACAGCAGCGCCAACGACCCCGACACCAGCCCCGCGACCAGCTCGATCAGGAAGAAGCCCGCCGTCAGGGCGAACGCCCCCGCCAGCCGCCGACGGTAGCGGCCACCGGCATGCCCGGTCGCCGGGGCATGGCTGTGTCCTGCCCCCATCAGCCCTGCCCCTCGTGGCGGGCGTGCTCACGGGAGACGTCCAGCAGCATCCGCACATGCCCGTCAGCGAGGCGGTAGTACACCATCCGCCCCTCCCGGCGGTTCTCGACCACCCCAGCGGTACGCAGCACCCGCAGCACCTGGGACACCGACGCCTCCGCGACATCGACCGACGCCGCCAGGTCACACACGCACAGCTCGCCGGCCTCCAGCAACGCATACAGCGCCCGGGCACGGCGCGGGTCCCCCAGGAGCTTGAACAGCCCGGCCAACCTGCCGGCCTCGCGCTCGTCGGGGATCCTCTCCCGGGTCAGCGCCACCTTCTCCGGATGGACGGCGGTGACCTGACACGAATCCAACGGCGTCACACTCATGCCACGACCATACACCTATGCAGATGTGCAGATATCAGCAGCGGGAGCCACACACGAGAGGTCAGCAGGTTCTGTATGCTCAGCGCATGCTGACTATTGCTTCGCGGCTGGACGTGATGAACCGGCTGGGCCGGGCGATGGCCGACCCGACCCGCTCCCGCATCCTCATGACACTCCTCGAGGGCCCGAGCTACCCGGCGGTACTCGCCCGCGACCTAGGGCGTGTCTGAGAATAG
>NZ_JXSP01000171.1:0-5508 GCF_000946635.1 Micrococcus sp. MS-ASIII-49 | reverse complement strand
ATCGTCTACCGGTCCGCTGTGGTGCTGAATGCTGTGATCGCATGGTCCAAACGATTGTCAGACATGCCCTAGGGCTTCGATGACCGCGGCCTGGCTGGGCGTTGCCGGGTTCGTGGCGGCCTCTCGACGCACCGCGTCGCGGATCGCTTCGGGCACTCGCACGTTCAGGGCCGCGGTCGGCGCCCCACGCCGCGCCAGGGGCGCATACCCACCGGCCGGGTCCGAGGTCGTTGCCGGTTCTGCGGGGATCACCGCTCCGGGAGCCGGGGTCTGGGGGGCCGGGGTGGGCTTGCGTCGCTGTGCTCGCAGACTCAGGTCGGGCTCAAGCTGCTTCTCGTTCATGCGGTGATCCTTTCGAAGATGAGGCCGGCCAGGTCGGCGTAGGCGGAGGCGACGGGTTCGCGCTTCTCATAGTGGCCCAGCCAGTCGCAGGCCAGACGTGCACCGGGGACGATGGAGCGGGCCGGCACCAGGGGGGTGAGCAGCAGCCCGGTCTCGCGCAGCTCCCAGCAGGGCCATGGACTGTTTGAACGCGGCCACGCTGCGGCAGGCTCCGTGCACCCCGACGCAGTCGTCCGAGGCGGGGCGGGCCGCATAGATCACCCGTCTGCGGCGGTGAACGCGTTGGGGGTCAACGGCCCGCCCTGACGGTCGGGGCAGTGGACGACGAGCTGTGGATGCCGCGAGCGAGACGAAGGGCGGGGGCTTCGCGTCTCCGCCTCTATCGTCGGGTCCCCGCGCCCTCCGGCCGACCCCATCCATGACGGCGCGGGGCTGCCGGCGTTCCGGACGGGCCCGGTTGACCGGCCTGCGATCACCCCACCGGCCCCGGGGACAGGGTCCACGTCGAGAGCAGCCGACCCAGCAGGCAGCCCCGCCCGGCCACCCTCAGTCCCGTGGCGTGACCGAGCGCAGCGCGAGCTCGGTGAGGACGGCCGCCTCGAGGGCCTCGCGTCCCTTGTCCTCTCGGGATCCGGGCAGGCCCGCCCGGTCGCGGGCCTGCTGCTCGGTGTCCACGGTGAGCACGCCGAAGCCCACGGGAACGCCGGTGCGCACCGAGACCTCCGTCACGCCCTGGGTCACGGACTGGCACACGTAGTCGAAGTGCGGGGTGTCCCCGCGCACCACGACGCCGAGGACCACGACGGCGTCGAAGCGCTCCGCCAGCCGCGCCGCAGCGACGGTGAGCTCGACGGTGCCGGGCACGCGCACGAGCACGGGCTCCAGGCCCAGGTCCGCTGCGGCGGCCTGCGCCCCGGCGATCAGTCCGTCCATGATCTCCGTGTGCCACTGGGCGGCGACGATCGCCACGTTCAGGCCGCTCGCAGCGGCGGGGTCGGGGGTGAAGGTCGGGGCTCCGGCGCCGCTCATGGGGTGTCCTCCTGGTGGGTGGGGTGGGTCGGGTCGGTGGTCGGGTCATCGGCCGGCGTGGCGGGGCCGCCGGTGGCCGTCGGCGGTTCGAGCACGCGGTCCGCCAGGGCGTGGGCCATCCGGTCCCGCTTGGTGCGCAGGTAGACGACGTTGTGCTCGGTGACGGGCGTGGGGGCCGGGACACGCTCGACGACGTCGATGCCGGCCGCCCGCAGCCCCGCGACCTTCGCGGGGTTGTTGGTGACCAGGCGGATGCGCCGATGGCCGGCGGCCGTGAGGACGGCGGCGGCCCCGGCCCAGTCGCGCGCCTCGGCGGGCAGACCGAGGGCGAGGTTGGCCTCGACGGTGTCCATCCCCTCCTCCTGGAGCCGGTAGGCGCGGATCTTGTTCGCCAGGCCGATGCCGCGTCCTTCGTGGCCCCGGAGGTAGAGGACGGCGCCGCCCTCGATCGCCGCGCGGGCCAGGGCGTCCTCGAGCTGGGGGCCGCAGTCGCAGCGCAGGGAGCCGAGGACGTCGCCGGTGAGGCACTCCGAGTGCACGCGGACGGTGAGGGGACGCTCCGGGTCGGTCTCCCCCGCCACGAGCAGCAGGTGTTCGGCCCCGGTCTCGGCGTCCACGTGCACGCTCACGCGGAACAGGCCGTGCCGGGTCGGCAGGGTGGCCTCGGCGGGGACGGCGGTCAGGGCCGGCGTCGTCTCCTCCAGGTGGGCCACGAGGTCCTCGATGGAGATGAGGACGAGATCGTGCTCGTCGGAGAACTCCCGCAGGGCGGGCAGGCGCATCATGGTGCCGTCGTCGTGGACGAGCTCGGCGATGGCGGCCACGGGCGCGACGCCGGCCAGGCGGCACAGCTCGACGCCGGCCTCGGTGTGGCCGCGGCGGGCCCGGACGCCGCCGGGGACGGCGCGCAGGGGGAACACGTGACCGGGCCGGGTCAGGTCACCGGGGGCGGCACCGGGGTCGGCGAGCACGCGGAGGGTGCGGGTGCGGTCGGCGGCGGAGATGCCGGTGGTGACGCCGGCGGCGGCGTCCACGCTCACGGTGTAGGCGGTCCCCTTGGGGTCCTCGTTGACGGTGGTCATGGGCGGCAGGGCCAGGCGGTCGGCCAGGCCGGCCGGCAGGGGCGCGCAGATGACGCCCGAGGTGTGGCGGACGGTGAAGGCGGTGACCTCGTCGGTGGCCAGGGCGGCCGCGTAGATCAGGTCGCCCTCGTTCTCGCGGTCGGCGTCGTCCACGACGACGACGGGCCGGCCGGCGGCGATCGCGGCGATCGCCGCGGGGACGGGGTCCAGACGGATGTGCTCGCTCACGGGCGGGCCTCCTCGGTGGGTGCGGCGGGGGCGGACGGGATGAGCGCGAGACGCTCGGCGTACCGGGCGAGGACGTCGGTCTCGAGGTTGACGCGGTTGCCCGGCCGCAGGGCGCCCAGGGTGGTGGCCTCGAGCGTGGCCGGGATGATGCCGACCTCGAACCAGTGCGCGGCCGCGCCCGGGTCGGAGACGGCGGTGACGGTGAGGGAGACGCCCTGCAGGGCGATGGCCCCCTGCGCGGGGACGTAGCGGGCCAGGCGGGCGGGCAGGCCGATGCGCAGAGTGGTCCAGGCCCCGTGCGGGGTGACCGCGAGGACCTCGCCGGTCCCGTCCACGTGGCCCTGGACCACGTGCCCGTCCAGGTGGTCGGTGGGGCGCAGGCAGCGCTCGAGGTTGACCCGGTCCCCCGGGGCGCGGTCGCCGAGGCTGGTCATGCGCAGCGTCTGGCCCATGAGGTCGGCACGGAACACGCCGGGGCGCTCCGTGGGCTCGTCGAGGGCCGTGAGGCACACGCCGTCGACGGCGAGCGAGCCGCCGGCGGGCAGCCCGTCGAGGGCGCCGCCGGCGTCGAGGGTCAGCAGGGCGGTGTCGGCGGCCGCGTCGTGCTCGAGGGCGACGACGGTGCCGAGATGGGTGACGATGCCGGTGAACACTCAGTCCTCCTGGAAACGGGTCGGGGCGGGGGCGGTGGGCAGGCGCGGGGCCGGCACCGGGCTCAGGTGGGTCCAGACGTCGACGCCGAGGGCACGGACGGGGCCGCCCTCCGCGGGGTCGGGGTGCCAGCGCAGTCCCTCGGACAGCGTGGCGACGTCCAGGCCGGCGACGGCGGCGCGGCCCGGGCCGAGCAGCAGGGGCGCGGTGTAGACCATGAGCTCGTCCACGAGGCTGGCGCGCAGCCACGCGCCGAGCACGCGGGGCCCGCCCTCGATGAGCACGTGCTCGGCACGGCGGCCGTGGGGCCAGGGCCCGGGGTGGGCCGCGAGCACGGCCAGGACGGCGTGCGGGTCGTGGTCGAGGACCTCCAGCACCACCGGGTGGGTGCGCAGGGCGGCGCCGTCGGGCACGGGCCGGTGACCCTGGACGACGGGCACGGGCTGGTGCGCGAGTTCGGCGCCGACGGCGTCACGGGCGGTGAGGCGGGGGTCGTCGGCCAGCACGGTCCCCGTGCCGACGACGATGGCGTCGACGCGGGAGCGCACCTCGTGGGCGTGGACGCGGGAGTCCGGGCCGGTGATCCACTGGCTCGTGCCGTCGGCGGCCGCGGCGTGGCCGTCGAGGGACTGAGCGAGGTGCCCGGTCACCCACGGACGGCCTGCGTCGCGGACCTCGCGCCAGCGGGCGGTGAGCGTGAGGGCGGCCGCCTCGCCGGTGGGGCCGGTGACGTGCACCCCGTGCGCGGCGAGGCGGGCCGCGCCGCCGCCGTCGTGACCGGTGGGGTCCGCGACGGCGTAGCGCAGTGCGCCGATCCCCGCGTCCAGGACGGCCTGCGAGCAGGGGCCGGTGCTGCCGGTGTGGTCACAGGGCTCGAGGGTGACGTGCAGCGTCAGGCCGGCGGGGTCGAGGGCGGCCAGGGCCGGATCCGTGGCGCGGGCGGCCCGCCAGCGGGTCAGGGCGTCGACCTCGGCGTGGGCAGTCCCCCGTCCGCGGTGGTGGCCGACGGCCAGGACGCGGCCGGCCTCGTCGGTCAGGACGGCCCCGACGAGGGGGTTGGCGCCGCGCACACCGCGCAGCGCGGCGCGGACGGCGAGGTCCATGGGGTCGGCGGACGGGGTCTCGGCGGCGCTCATCGGGCGACGTCCCCCTCGGGGCCGTCCGGCAGCAGCGTCTCCACGGCGGGCTTGTCCCGGTCTGTGGCGCGCAGCCACACGAAGAAGCCGATCAGGGTGAAGGCGCCGTAGAAGGCGTACATCACGGCCGAGGCGTAGTAGCCGGTGCTCCACAGCAGGGGCACGCCGACGACGTCCACGGCCACCCAGATCAGCCAGAACTCCACCCAGCCGCGCGCCATGCCGTAGGTCGCCAGCAGCGATCCCACGAACGTCCAGGCGTCCGCCCACACCGGCTCCCACGAACCCAGGGCGCGGAACACGGGGGTGAGGGCGACGGTGCCGACCGCCATGGCCGTCACGAGGAACACGCGCCCGCGCCAGCCGGCCCACTCCGGGGTGATGGCGGGAGCGTCCTCGGCGTGGCCCCGGCGGGCCTGACGCCAGCGCGCCCAGCCGTAGACGGAGACGGCGATGAACATGACCTGTCGGCCGGCCTGGCCGAGCAGGGTGGCGTGATCGGCCCCCGTGAACAGGGAGGCGAGGAAGACCGTCAGCAGGATGAGGTTGCCGAGGATGCCCACGGGCCAGGCCCAGACCCTGCGCGCCATGCCGCCCAGGGCGGAGGCGAGGCCGAAGACGTTGCCCAGCACCTCGCGCATGAGCAGGCCGCCGCCGGCGACCGGGATGGTCCAGTTGAACGCGTCCACCAGCCAGTCCATGACCGTGACGCCACCTCCTCGGATCGGGACTCCGAGGGGTGCGCTCCGCAGCCCTCCCGCGCAGGGCGCGGAACGGCTCCGCCGCGTGCCTCTCCCATCCCGACTGTACGGTCGGCACCGGAATTCCACCGGTCAGGCCGCCCGGCACCGCCTCGGATGAGGACGGGCCGCGCGGTTAGCGGGCTGTCACCGCCGGTGCGGATTTCCACCGCATCTCGGAGCACGTTGCTGTCCAGCAGTATCGCACGCCCGGCCGGCCGCGCATGCCGGACGTCGCCGGGCGACGTCCGGCGCGGCGGGCGGGCGCGTCGCCGGGCTAGTGGCAGGCGCGGGGGGGGG
>NZ_JXSP01000170.1:0-1506 GCF_000946635.1 Micrococcus sp. MS-ASIII-49 | reverse complement strand
GCAGGCGCGGGCGGCGGCGGTGCGCAGGCCGACGAGCGCGGCGTCGGGGTCCTCGGCGCCGAACACCGCGGAACCGGCCACGAACACGTCCGCCCCGGCCTCGGCCGCACGCTCGATGGTCTCCCGGTTCACGCCGCCGTCGACCTGGAGGGCCAGCGGGGCGGACCCGCCGTCGAGGGCGCGGCGGGCCCGGCGGATCTTCGGCAGCACGACGTCGAGGAACGCCTGCCCCCCGAAGCCGGGCTCCACGGTCATCAGCAGAAGCATGTCCAGCTCCGGGAGCATGTCCAGGTAGGGCTCGACCGCGGTCGCCGGCCGCAGCGCCATGCCGGCCCTCGCTCCGGCCGCGCGCAGCTCCCGGGCCAGCCGGACGGGCGCGGCCGAGGCCTCGGCGTGGAAGGTGACGGACTCGGCCCCCGCCTCCGCGTAGCCGGGCGCCCAGCGGTCGGCGTCCTCGATCATCAGGTGGAGGTCCAGCGGCAGGTCCGTGGCGCGTCGGATCGCCTCGACCACGGGCAGGCCGAGGGTGAGGTTCGGGACGAAGTGGTTGTCCATGACGTCCACGTGCACCGCGTCTGCGCTGGGGATGCGGGCCAGCTCGTCGGCGAGGCGGGCGAAGTCCGCGGACAGGATCGAGGGGTGCAGGCGCGGGGCGCGGGCGGTCATGGGCGGGTCCTCTCGGTCAGGCGCCGGGGGCGCGCAGCAGGGCCAGGAACATGGCGTCGGTGCCGTGCCGGTGCGGCCAGAGCTGGGCCGTGCGGGCGACCACATCGGCTGGCTCCGGCGCGCCGGCGGGTTCGGCCTCGTCCAGGCGCAGGTCGTCGAGCGCGACGGTGTCGAGGGCGGTGCGGGCGTCGAGCAGCTCCAGCTCGGGGTGGCGGCGCACGAGGTCCTGGACCTGGACGACGGTCTCCGCGACGTGCGGGGAGCAGGTGACATAGGCGAGCACGCCGCCGGGGGCGAGGACGGAGACCGCCGCGTCGAGCAGCTCGGCCTGCAGGCCGGTGAGCTCGGCGAGGTCGGCCGGAGTGCGGCGCCAGCGCGACTCGGGTCGGCGGCGCAGCGCCCCGAGGCCGGTGCAGGGGGCGTCCACGAGGACGCGGTCGAACGCCGGGGCCGCCTCGGGGGCGTCGGCGATCGTGCGACCGTCCCCGGCCCGGACGGTCCAGGCGTCGGCGGGCACGGCGGCGAGTGCCTGCCGGACGAGGTCGCCGCGGTGCGGGGCGACCTCATTGGCCACGAGCGTCGCCCCCCGCTCGGCGGCGAGGGCGGCCAGCAGGGCCGCCTTGCCGCCAGGGCCGGCGCACAGGTCGAGCCAGCGCTCGGCCCGCCCCTCGGCCGCGGGGACGGGTGCCTGGGCCAGGGCACGGGCGGTGAGCTGGGAGCCGGCGTCCTGGACGCGGAGCACGCCCTCGCGCACCCCGGGCAGACGGCCGGCGTCGCCACCGGAGTGCAGGGCGGAGTCCGGGGCCAGCGGCCCGGGCTCGGCGCCGTCGTCGAGGGCCG
>NZ_JXSP01000169.1:0-8000 GCF_000946635.1 Micrococcus sp. MS-ASIII-49 | reverse complement strand
CGAGATGGAACTCTACACACGAATCCCACCGAACACAAAATCAGGGGTGACACCCGGCGTCCGGGCACGAAGGAGGGCCCCGTTCTCCGCAGAATCCTGCGGGAAACGGGGCCCTGTGCTCCTCCCGTGGGCGGTTGCTTCGCCGTCGCCGCCCGTCGTGTCCTCGGTCACTTTTCGCGACTCACGGTGGACACCGGTGGTCTGCAGCCGCGGTCAGCCCTCCCCCAGGTCCGCACCCGCCATGCTCTTCTTGCCCCGGCGCACCAGCAGGTGTCGGCCGGCGAGGGCGTCGTCTCGGGTGAACACCTGGTCGGCATCCGTCACCCGCACGTTGTTCACCGAGGCGCCGCCGTCGCGCACCGTCCGACGCGCCTCGGAGCGCGAGGCGACCAGCCCGGTGGAGACCAGCAGCTCGACCGCGGTCACGGTGCCCGGCTCCCCCTCCCACTGGGTCCGGTCGGCCTGCGGCAGCTCGGCCAGCACGGCGGTCAGCGTGTCCGGATCCACGGTGGTGAGGTCGCCGCCTCCGAACACGGCATGGGAGGCCTCGATGACCTTCGTCGTCGTCTCCTCTCCATGGGCCAGCGCCGTGACCTCCCACGCCAGGCGCTTCTGGGCCTCCCGGCGGAACGGCTCGTCGGCCACCTTCTGCGCGTACTCCTCGATCTCCGCGCGGGTCAGGAACGTGAAGACCTTGAGCCGGTCGACGACGTCCGCGTCCGCCGTGTTGAGCCAGAACTGGTAGAAGGCGTACGGGGAGCACATCTCCGCGTCGAGCCAGACGGCGTTGCCCTCGGACTTGCCGAACTTGGTGCCGTCCGCGTTCGTGATCAGCGGCGTGCCCAGCGCATGGGCGTGGGTCCCCTCCACCTTGCGGATCAGCTCGGTGCCGGCGGTGAGGTTGCCCCACTGGTCGGAGCCGCCGGTCTGGAGGGTCACGCCGTGCCGGCGGTGCAGCTCGAGGAAGTCGTTGCCCTGCAGCACCTGGTAGGAGAACTCCGTGTAGGAGATGCCCTCATCAGAGTTCAGGCGCTTGGCCACGATCTCCTTCTTCACCATCGTGCCGACGCGGAAGTTCTTGCCGACGTCCCGCAGGAAGTCCAGCGCGCTCATGCCCGCGGTCCAGTCCAGGTTGTTGACCATGGTCGCCGCGTTCTCCCCCTCGAAGGAGAGGTACGGCTCGATCTGCGCGCGCAGCGACTCCACCCACGCCGCCACGGTCTCCTGCGAGTTCAGAACGCGCTCCGAGGTCTGCCGCGGGTCGCCGATGAGGCCGGTGGCGCCGCCCACGAGGGCATACGGGCGGTGGCCGGCGAGCTGCAGGCGGCGCAGTGTGAGCAGCTGGACCAGGTGTCCCAGGTGGAGAGACGGAGCGGTCGGGTCGAAGCCGCAGTAATACGAGACGGGCTCCCCGGCCAGCGCCTGTTCCAGCGCGGCCTCGTCCGTCGAGACGTGCACGAGCCCGCGCCAGCGCAGCTCCTGCCAGACGTTCTCGAAGCTCGGGTCGTTCGCCTGTGCGCGCAGTCGGGCCGCGCGCTCCTCGTTCTGGGGTGCCATAGCCCCCAGCCTAGCGACGCGCCCGCGCGCCTCCGCGACGCCGCGCACGTGCGACGTCGCCCGCGGGGCTCACTCCGGGACGTCCGCCAGCCCGGCCGGCAGCGCGGCCGCGTCCGTCCCGGCGACGACGGACAGCGACTGGGTGGCGCGGGTCATCGCCACGTACAGATCGCCCACCACGCCGCGCGCGTCGGCCACGATCCGCTCGGGCGAGACGAGCACGACGGTGTCGAACTCCAGCCCCTTGGTCTCCCACGGGGTGGCGACGACGATCTCGACGCCGGGCAGCGGCGCGGTGTCCACGGCCGCCTCCCCCCACCGCTCCCGGAGGGCCGTGAGCAGCTCCCCCGTCCGCTCGGCGGGGGCGATCACGGCGGTCAGGGCCTCGGGCACGCGGTCCCGCTCGGCCTCGACCGCGTCGAGGGCCAGGGCCGCGACGTCACCGCCCGGCTCCGTCACCAGGCGCGGGCGGTGGTCGCCCTCGCGCACGGCGCGCGGATGGGAGACCTCGAGCCCGGCCGCCCGTGCGACCTGCGCGGCCCAGCGCATCACGCGCGCCGGCGAGCGGTAGTTCACGGTCAGCTCTTCCAGGCGCCAGCGGTCCCCGAACTCCGGGGCGAGGACGGACGCCCACGAGCCGGCCGCGTCGCGACGGGAGGACTGCGCGATGTCGCCCACGATGGTGAACGACTTCATCGGGCAGCGGCGCGCCAGCAGGCGCCACTGCATCGGAGAGAGCTCCTGGGCCTCGTCCACCACCACGTGCCCGTACGTCCAGGTGCGGTCGCGGGCCGCGGTCTCGGCGGTGGTCCGTCGCACGCCGCGCGCCTCATTGGCCGCGGCCAGCTGCTCGGCGTCCACGACGCCGTCGACGCCCAGGTCCGCGAGCGTCTGGTGCATGTTCTCCAGGGACGCCCGGGCGTTCTCGAGGTTGCGCTCGTGCTGGGCCGCGGACTCGCCGCCCCGGCCCGGGGTGTCGAGGCGTCCGAGCAGCTCGGCCGCCTCGTCCAGCAGGGGCACGTCGGCCTCGGTCCAGGGGGCGTCGGCCGGGCGCAGGAGCGCGCCGACCTCGGCGTCGGACAGCCACGGGGCGGCCGCCCGGAGCAGGTCCTCCCGGGTGAGGAGGTCGCCGATGAGCTTCTCCGGCGTCAGCGGCATCCAGCAGAGGTTGAGCGCGATGCGCACGTCGCGCGAGGTGCGCACGTCCTCGAGCAGGAGGTCACGCTGCACCGGGGTGCCCGAGGACTTCTCCAGCTTCTTGCGCAGCTTCTCCGCGAGCTCGCGGACGAGGATCTTCACGAACGTCACCCGGGCCTCGTTGTGGGGCTTGCGGGTGGCCCGTGCCTTGTCCCGGGCGCGCCGGACCATGGCCGGCTTGAGCTTGACGGCCGTGCCGTCGATCATCAGGCGACGCGGCTCGACGAGCAGGCGCTGGCGCTGCGCGACCGCGTGGGCGACGGCGTCCACCATGTCCAGCCGGCCCTTCACCGCCGCCGCGTCGAGGTCCCGCTCCGGGACGGCCCGCACGCCCGGCATCAGCGTCCCCAGCGAGGACATCACGACACCGGTCTCACCCAGCGAGGGCAGCACCCGCTCGATGTACCGCATGAACGCGGTCGACGGACCGACGATCAGCACGCCCGAGCGCGCGAGGCGCTCCCGGTGGGTGTACAGCAGGTAGGCGGCGCGGTGCAGGGCGACGGCGGTCTTCCCCGTGCCGGGCCCGCCCTGGACCACGACCGCCCCGGGCAGGGGCGCGCGGATCACCTCGTCCTGCTCCGACTGGATCGTGGCGACGATGTCCCCCATCCGTCCCGTGCGTCGGGCGGTGACGGCGGCCAGCAGCGCACCCTGGGCATCGGCGCGCACGCCGTCCTCGCCCAGCAGCGTCGGGTCCAGGATGTCGTCCTCGAGGTCGCGCACCTCGCGCCCCCGCAGCATCAGGTGACGACGACGGCGCACGCGGCCCCGGTGGGCCGCCGTCGCCTGGTAGAAGGCGCCGGCCTCGGCCGCGCGCCAGTCGACGAGGAGGCGCTCGTGGTCCTCGGTGGTGAGGCCGATGCGCCCGATGTACCGCTGCTCGTCGGCCCCACCCTCCCGCTCGGCGTCGAGGTCGAGCCGGCCGAAGACGAGGCGGTCGTCCACGGCGTAGAGCTGGGCGAGTCGGTCCTCGTAGAGGCTGGCGAAGGCGTCGCGCTCGGAGTGGTTCTGCAGCGACCCCTGCGGGCCGGTCCGGCGCACGGCCGCGAGCTGGCGCTCCTTCTCCTCACGCAGGGCGTCGAGGCGGGCGTACCGCTCGGCGACCCGACCCCGCTCGAGGTCGAGCTCGGACTGGCGGACGGACACGGTATCGGTCATCGGGGGCCCTCGCGGTGCGGTGAGGGGCGGACCATGCTGCGGCCCGCCCGGCGGAAAAGTGACCACCCATGCTACGCCGACCGCGGTGAACGGCGGGTGACGCGGCGGTGCCCTGGGGGCGCCGCCGCGTCCGGCCCGGTCGGCGCCGACTCGGCCGGGCGACCGCGTCAGCGGGCGTCGACGACGGAGCCCGGCGTGTCGGCCCAGCGGCGCAGCGGCGCCAGGGCGTCCTCGAGCGCCCCGATCTGCGCCGCGACGGCCGTCGGCGCGGTCCCGCCCTGGGCGTCGCGAGAGGCGAGCGAGCCCTCCGTGCTGAGCACCTCGCGGACCTGCGGGGTCAGCGCCGGCGAGATGGCGGCGTACTCGTCGTCCGTGAGGTCCCACAGCTCCACGCCCCGGGCCTCGGCCGCCTTCACGGCCTCGCCCGACAGCTCGTGGGCCTCGCGGAACGGGACCCCCTGGCGGACGAGCCACTCGGCGACGTCGGTGGCCAGCGCGAAGCCCTGCGGGGCCAGCTCCGCCATGCGCTCCGTCTGGAACTCGAGGGTGGCGATCATCCCGGAGACGGCGGGCAGCAGCAGCTCGAGGGTGTCCGCGGCGTCGAAGACGGGCTCCTTGTCCTCCTGCAGGTCGCGGTTGTAGGCCAGCGGCATGCCCTTGAGCGTGGCCAGCAGCCCCGTGAGGTCGCCGATGAGGCGGCCGGACTTGCCGCGGGCCAGCTCGGCGACGTCCGGGTTCTTCTTCTGCGGCATGATCGAGGACCCCGTGGAGTACGCGTCGTGCAGCGTCACGAAGCCCGCCTCCTTGGTGGCCCAGAAGATGACCTCCTCCGAGATGCGGGACAGGTCGACGCCGACCATCGCGGCGACCCACGCGAACTCCGCGTACACGTCGCGGGCGGCGGTGCCGTCGATCGAGTTCCACACGGCCGACTCGAAGCCGAGCTCGGTGGCCACGGCGTTCGGGTCCAGACCCAGGGAGGAGCCGGCCAGGGCCCCGGAGCCGTACGGCGAGACGGCCGCGCGCGCGTCCCAGTCCACGAGCCGCTGCAGGTCCCGCGCGAACGCCCAGGCGTGCGCGAGCAGGTGGTGCGAGAGCAGGACGGGCTGCGCGTGCTGCAGGTGGGTGCGGCCCGGCATCGGCGCGTACGGGTGCGCCCGCGCCTGATCGAGCAGCGCGTCCACCGTGGCGATCACGCCCCGCGCGATGATGCGGGCGTGGTCGCGCAGGAACATCCGGCCGAGGGTGGCGACCTGGTCGTTGCGGGATCGGCCGGCCCGCAGGCGGCCGCCGAGCTCGGGACCGGCCCGCTCGATGAGGCCGCGCTCGAGCGAGCCGTGCACGTCCTCATCGGACGCCGCCGGGGTGTAGGCACCGGAACGCACGTCCGCCTCGAGCCGGTCGAGGGCCGCGATCATCCCGTCCAGGTCGTCCGCACTGAGCAGACCGGCGGTGTGCAGCACCCGGGCGTGGGCACGGGAGCCGGCGATGTCATAGGGCGCCAGGCGCCAGTCGAAGTGCGTGGACTTGCTGAGCGCGGCGAGCGCCTCGGAAGGGCCGCCGGCGAAGCGGCCGCCCCACAGGGCGCCCTCGTTGGTCCCGTGGCGGGCGTCGGTGTTCTCGGTCATCGAAGGTCTCCTCGAGGTCGGTGACAGGCCGACGGCGGCCGGCCCGGGCGCGGGCGGGCCGCCGTCGTGCGCGGGGCGTGCGGGGTCAGTCGTTGGACAGGCGGGCGACGTCCTGGAGGTCGTCGCCGCCGCGCAGGCGCTGCTCGCGCTCCGAGGCCGTCTTCGCGGACAGGCCGAAGATGTCGATGAACCCGCGGGCCGAGGACTGGTCGAACGAGTCGCCCTCGTCGTACGTGGCGAGGTTGAAGTCGTACAGGCCGGTCTCGGACCGGCGACCCTGCACCGTGGCACGGCCGCCGTGGAGCTCCAGGCGGATCTCACCGTTGACGTGCTCCTGGGTCGCGTCGATGAACGTGTCCAGGTTCCGCTTCAGCGGGGAGTACCACTGGCCGTCGTAGACCAGCTCGGTCCAACGCTGGTCCACATGCTTCTTGAAGCGCGCCTGTTCCCGCTCCAGGGTGACGTTCTCGAGCTCACGGTGGGCCGCGATCAGCGCCATGGCGCCCGGTGCCTCGTAGATCTCACGGGACTTGATGCCCACGAGGCGGTCCTCGACGATGTCGATCCGGCCCACGCCCTGGGCACCGGCCCGGCGGTTGAGCTCCTCGATGATCTCCAGCGGGCTCAGCGCGCGACCGTCGAGGGCCGTGGGGACGCCGCGCTCGAAGGCGATCGTGACCACGTCCGGCGCCGGCGGGAAGGCGGGGTCGTCCGTGTAGTCGTAGACGTCCTTCGTGGGGCCGTTCCAGATGTCCTCGAGGAAGCCGGTCTCGACGGCGCGGCCCCACACGTTCTGGTCGATCGAGAACGGGTTCTTCTTGGTGGTGACGATCGGCAGGTCGTTGCGCTCGGCGTACTCGATGGCCTTCTCACGGGTCAGGGCGAGGTCGCGCACCGGCGCGATGCACTTCAGGTCGGGGCCGAGGGTCTGGATGGAGACCTCGAAGCGGACCTGGTCGTTGCCCTTGCCGGTGCAGCCGTGCGCCACCGTCGAGGCGCCGAACTGGCGGGCCGCCGCGACCAGGTGGCGGGAGATCACCGGGCGCGAGATCGCGGAGACCAGCGGGTAGGCGTCCATGTAGAGGGCGTTGGCCTTGAGCGTGGGCATGCAGTACTGCTCGGCGAACTCGTCACGCGCGTCGGCGACGTAGGCCTCGACGGCGCCGCAGTCCAGGGCGCGCTGGCGGATCGTCTCGAGGGACTCGCCCCCCTGGCCCACGTCGACCGCGACGGCGACGACCTCGGCGCCCGTGGCCTCGGCGATCCAGCCGATGGCCACGGAGGTGTCCAGGCCGCCCGAGTAGGCAAGGATGATGCGTTCCTTCACGTTTTCTCCTCTTTATATAGGGGGGTCTCCGAGCGCGGCACGTGGCCGTCGGAGGCGTGCTCGGCGACGATCCTACCCGGGTCTTGAATAAATATGCAACTGACGGAATATCAGCTCCTGATGGATCCTGCGCAGCCCCTCTGCGCCCACCGCGGCGGCCACCCGCAACCATGGCCCCGCGCTCGAAGTTCGGGTCGAACGCGACGCCGGTCACGGCTTCGACCGTCGATCGTGACCTTCGCCCACGCCCCTGTGACGGAGGTTGTCCACACTGTCCAATCAGACGCCCTGAGATCCAATGCGGGCAGTGGCGTGCATTTCGTCCACGTACTCCCGCCTCAGGGAGCGATTCGTCACCTGATCTCAAATGTGAGACGGACGGGCAAGAATTCGTCGACCCATGATTTGACGCGAGGGGGGCTCCCGTCGTTGACTCTTCCGTAGCCGATTCGTGATCGAACCGTGATCTGACCGAGAGGTCGGGGACGGGGAGGCCACGACATCGAACCCCCTCCGACGGTCGCCCGCTGCTGGGTCGTCTCGAACCGACGGAGGGCATGACCCGACCAAGGAGAAGGACGACCCCGGTGTGCCTCGGCCACCGATCAGCGAGGACTCGCCATGGACACCATGACTCTCTTCACCACTTCCGCCACCCGCTCCCGCCGTGCCACCGCCTCGATCGTTGCGGGCATGACCCTCGCCGGCGCCGCCGCCGTGGGCTTCTCCGCCCTGGCCCAGGCCGCCACCGTGGACACCTGGGACCGCCTCGCCGAGTGCGAGTCCAACGGCACCTGGGACATCAACACCGGCAACGGCTTCTACGGCGGCGTGCAGTTCACCCTGTCCTCCTGGCAGGCCGTCGGCGGCGAGGGCTACCCGCACCAGGCCTCCAAGGCCGAGCAGATCAAGCGCGCCGAGATCCTCCAGGACCTGCAGGGCTGGGGCGCCTGGCCGCTGTGCTCGCAGAAGCTGGGCCTGACCCAGGCTGACGCGGACGCCGGTGACGTGGACGCCACCGAGGCCGCCCCGGTCGCCGTGGAGCGCACCGCCACCGTGCAGCGCCAGTCCGCCGCCGACGAGGCTGCTGCTGAGCAGGCCGCTGCTGAGCAGGCTGCTGCCGACCAGGC
>NZ_JXSP01000168.1:0-12217 GCF_000946635.1 Micrococcus sp. MS-ASIII-49 | reverse complement strand
GCCGCCGAGCAGGCTGCTGCCGAGCAGGCCGCCGCCGACAAGGCCGCTGCCCAGCGTGCCGCCGCCGCGGAGAAGGCTGCCGCTCAGAAGGCTGCCGCCGCGGAGAAGGCCGCCGCTCAGAAGGCTGCCGCCGCTGAGCAGGCCGCTGCCGCGGAGCAGGCCGTCGTCGCCGAGGCCGAGACCATCGTCGTCAAGTCCGGTGACTCCCTCTGGAAGCTCGCCAACGAGTACGAGGTGGAGGGTGGCTGGACCGCCCTCTACGAGGCCAACAAGGGCGCCGTCTCCGACGCCGCCGTGATCTACGTCGGCCAGGAGCTCGTCCTGCCGCAGGCCTGAGACGCCTGACCGGTCCCCCGGACCGGTACCACACGAGGAAGGCCCCCGCCGTCGGCGGGGGCCTTCCTCGTGCCTGGTGCCCGTCACCCGCGCGGGCGGGGCCGGACGGGTCGGTTAGCCCGCCAGACCCAGCAGGTGGGCCGCGACGGCCGGGGCGGACGTGGTCCCCGTGGTGATGAGGAGGATGGTGTCGTCGCCGGCGATCGTGCCCATCACGTGCTCCACGCGCGCCTGGTCGATCACGCTGGCCAGGAACTGCGCCGCGCCCGGGGGCGTGCGCAGGACCACGAGGTTCGCGGTGGGCTCGGCGGAGACGAGCAGCTCGCGGGCCATGCTCGCCAGGCGATTCAGCTGCGCGTCCGAGCCGCGGCCCGGCACGGCGGCGTCGTCGCCCTCCGCCGGAAGGGCGTAGACCATGCCGGCCGGCCCGCGCGTCCGCACCGCGCCGAGGTCCACCAGGTCCCGCGAGAGCGTGCCCTGGGTGACGGACAGCCCGCGATCGCCCAGGGCGTCCGAGAGTTCGGCCTGGGAGCGGATGCCCCGGGTGGCCAGGATCTCCCGGATCGCGGCCTGACGGGCGATCTTCGTCGTGGGGGCGGCCATCAGCGCGGCTCCTCGGCCAGGCCGGAGCGGTACAGCAGCCAGGCGATGAGCGCCTTCTGCGCGTGCAGCCGGTTCTCGGCCTCGTCGAACACCACGGACCGCGGCCCGTCGATCACCTCGGCCGTGACCTCGTAGCCCCGGTACGCGGGCAGGCAGTGCAGGAAGATCGCGTCGTCGGCCGCCCGCGCCATCGCGGCGGCGTCCACCTGGTAGTCCCGGAACAGCGCCAGGCGGGCCTCCTTCTCCTCCTCCTGGCCCATGGACACCCACGTGTCGGTCACGACGACGTCCGCGCCCGCCAGGGCCTCGGCCGCGTCCGTCGTGACGAGGACGGAACCGCCCGTCTCCGCCGCCCGCCGTCGGGCGGCGGCCACGACGTCCTCGGCAGGCAGGTGCCCCTCGGGGCCGGCGACCCGCACGTGCATGCCGGCCGTCGCGCAGCCGAGCAGATACGAGTGGGCCATGTTGTTCGCCGCGTCCCCCAGATACGTCAGAGTGCGGCCCGCCGTGCCGCCGAGGTGCTCGCGCACCGTCAGCAGGTCGGCGAGGATCTGACAGGGGTGGTAGTCGTCGCTGAGCGCATTGACCACGGGCACCGAGGAATGGGCGGCCATCTCCTCGAGACCGGCCTGCGCGAACGTGCGCCAGACGATGACGCCGACCATCCGCTCCAGCACGCGGGCCGTGTCCGCCACGGACTCCTTGTGGCCCAGCTGCGACTCCCCCGGGTTCACGATCAAGGGCGTCCCGCCGAGCTCGGCGATGCCGGCCGCGAACGAGACGCGGGTGCGCGTGGAGGTCTTGTCGAAGAACACGATGCCGGTCCGGGGCCCGGCCAGCGGGCGGTGCCGGAACCGGTCGGCCTTCATCTGCGCGGCGAGGTCGAGCACCTCGGCCTGCTCGGCCGGGGTGAGGTCCGTGTCCACCAGGAAGTGGCGGACGGCGGCAGCGGGGGTCATGGGCGGTCTCCTTCGGCGGGGGTCAGGGCGGCGGCCACGAGCCCGGGCAGGACCGCGGCGAAGCGCTCGAGCTCGGCCACGGGCACGGTCAGCGGCGGGGCCAGGCGCAGGGTGGAGGGGCCGGTGGCGTTGAGGATCCAGCCCGCCTCGAGGCCGGCGGCGACGACGGCGGGGGCCAGCCCGCCGGCCGGGGCCGGTCCCGCGGGGTCGGCCAGGTCGACGCCGATCCACAGGCCGTGACCGCGGACCGCGGCCACCTCGGGCAGGTCCTCCAGCAGGGCGGCCACGGCCTCACCCGCGGCGCGGACGTGGCCGAGCAGGCCCTCGTCCTCGACGGTCTGGAGCACGGCCAGGCCCGCGGCGGTGGCCAGGGGGTTGCCGCCGAACGTGGTGCCGTGCTGGCCGGCGGTGAGCAGCCCGGAGACGGCGGGGCCGACGCACACGAGCGCCCCGATCGGCACGCCGCCGCCCAGTCCCTTCGCCAGGGTGAAGGCGTCGGGCACCACCGGCTCTGCCGCCCCGGTGACGGCCGGGTTCTGGAAGCCGAACCACGTGCCGGTGCGGCCCACGCCGGACTGCACCTCGTCGAGGATCATCAGGGCGCCGGCCTCGCGGGTCGCGGCCCGCACCTCGGCCAGGTAGCCGGCCGGCCAGCCGTGCACGCCGGCCTCGCCCTGGACCGGCTCGAGGATGACGGCGGCGACGGTGGCGCCGTCGTCGTCCGGGGCCAGGGCCGCCCGCAGGGCTGCGGCGTCCCCGCCCGGCACGTGCTCCACGCCGCCGGGCAGCGGCTCGAAGGGCGCCCGGTAGGCCTCCTTGTGCGTGAGCGCGAGGGCGCCCATCGTGCGACCGTGGAAGGCCCGCTCGAGCGCGATCACCCGCGTCCGGCGGCCGGACGGGTCGTCCGCGCCGTGGCGGCGGGCGAGCTTGAACGCGGCCTCGTTGGCCTCCGTGCCGGAGTTCGCGAAGAACACGGTGGAGCCCGCGGGCGCGCCGGCCAGCTCCAGCAGGCGCTCGGCCAGGCGGATCTGCGGCTCGGAGGTGAAGAGGTTGGACACGTGGCCGAGCGTGGCGATCTGCTCGGACACCGCCCGCACCAGCGCCGGGTGGCCGTGGCCGAGCGCGTTCACGGCGATGCCGGCCAGCAGGTCCGTGTAGCGCCGGCCGTCGGTGTCCCACACGTGGACCCCCTCGCCGCGCACGAGCACGCGGGCGGGGCGGCCGAAGACTCCGGTCAGGGCGGCGTGGTAGCGCTCCAGCAGCGCGGACTGGTCGGTGCTCATGCGTCCTCCTCGGGGGTGGTCGGGGCGGTGGGTTCGGCGTCGGGCACCACCTGGGTGCCGACGCCCGCGGAGGTGAAGACCTCCAGCAGCATCGAGTGGGGGCGGCGGCCGTCCACGACGTGGGCGCGCTGCACGCCGGCGTCGACGGCCGCCAGGCACGCGGCCATCTTCGGGATCATCCCGGAGGCCAGGGAGGGCAGCAGCGCACGCAGCTGGGCGGCGGTGAGCGAGCTGATGAGGGAGTCGCGGTCCGGCCAGTCGGCGTAGAGGCCTTCGACGTCGGTGAGCAGCACGAGCTTCGCGGCGCCGAGGGCGGCGGCCAGGGCCGCGGCGGCGGTGTCCGCATTGACGTTGAGGACCTGCCCGGTGGGCTCGCCGTCGTCGTTGATCTCGGGGGCGACCGACGAGACCACGGGGATCCGCCCGGACTCGATCACGTCGAGGATCGCGGTCGGGTCGACTCCGGTGACCTCTCCCACGAGGCCGAGGTCCACCTCCTGGCCGTCGACGACGGCGCCCGTGCGGCGGGCGCGCAGCAGCCCCGCGTCCTCGCCGGAGAAGCCGACGGCGTACGGGCCGTGGGAGTTCACGAGGCCGACCAGCTCGCGGCCCACCTGTCCCGTGAGCACCATGCGGACCACGTCCATGGCCTCCTCGGTGGTCACGCGCAGGCCGCCGCGGAACTCCGAGGCGATGCCGAGGCGGTCGAGCATCGCGTTGATCTGCGGGCCGCCGCCGTGCACCACCACGGGGTGGACCCCCACGTGGTGCAGGAACACGATGTCCTCGGCGAACGCCCGGCGCAGCTCCTCCGACACCATGGCGTTGCCGCCGTACTTGACGACCATGACGGTGCCGGCGAACCGCCGGATCCAGGGCAGGGCCTCGACGAGGACCTCCGCCTTGGACTCGGCGCGGTCGAGCCGGTCCGCGGTGGACAGGACGGGCGCGGCCGCCGTGGCCGGATCGGTGTGCGGGCTCATGCTGGGGGTCCTCACGTGGAGTAGGCGGAGTTCTCGTGGACGTAGTCGTGCGTCAGGTCGTTGGTCCAGACCGTGGCCTCGGCGTCGCCGGCGTGCAGGTCGACCTCGACGAGCACCTCGCGGGCCGAGAGGTCCACGCGGGAGCGGTCCTCTCCCACGCCGGAGGCGCGGCACACCTGGACGCCGTTGAAGCGCACGTCGAGGGCGTACGGGTCGAAGGCGGCGACCGACTCCGGGACCGTGCCGACGGCGGCGATCACGCGTCCCCAGTTCGGGTCCTGGCCGAAGATCGCGGTCTTGAACAGGTTGGAGCGGCCGACAGCGCGCGCGACGGCCTCGGCCGCCTCCTCGGTCTCGGCGTGGACCACGCGCACGGCGATGTCGTGCCGGGCACCCTCGGCGTCGGCGACGAGCTGGCGGGACAGGTCCGCGCAGACCTCGTGGAGGGCCGCGGCGAACGCCGCGGGCTCGGGCGCCGTCCCGGACGCGCCCGAGGCCAGCAGGATCACGGTGTCATTGGTGGACATGCACCCGTCCGAGTCGACCCGGTTGAAGGTGGCGCGCACGGCCTCGCGCAGGGCCGCGTCGAGGGCGGGGGCGGGGACGTCGGCGTCCGTGGTGATGACGCTGAGCATCGTGGCCATGCCGGGTGCCAGCATGCCCGCCCCTTTGGCCATGCCGCCCACGGTGAAGCCCGCGCCGCGGGCCACGGCGGTCTTGGCCACGGTGTCCGTGGTCTTGATCGCGACGGCGGCGTCCTCGCCGCCGTCCGGACTCAGGGCGGCGACCGCCTCGGCCACGCCCGCGGTGAGCGTGTCCATCGGCAGGCGCTCGCCGATGAGGCCGGTCGAGCAGACGAGCACGTCGTCGGCGGCGGTTCCGAGGGCGGCGGCCGCGTGCTCGGCGGTGCGACGGGCGTCCTCGAGGCCCTCGGCGCCGGTGGCCGCGTTGGCCCCGCCGGAGTTCAGGACGACCGCGGTCGCGCGGCCGTCCCGCACGGCGCGGCGGGTCCAGACCACGGGGGCGGCCGCCACCCGGTTCTCGGTGAGGACGGCGGCCGCCGCGTCGCGCGGGCCCTGGTTGACGACGACGGCGACGTCGGGCGTGCCCGAGGCCTTCAGCCCCGCGGTGACGCCGGCCGCCCGGAACCCCTGTGCTGCGGTGACGCTCACGGCGCGACCCCCTGCTGCTCGAGCCCCGCCTGCTCCGGCAGGCCCAGGGCGATGTTCATGGACTGCACGGCGCCGCCGGCCGTGCCCTTGGTGAGGTTGTCGAGCACCGCGCAGACGATCACGCGGCCGGCACGCTCATCCACGGCGAGCTGCAGCTGCACGTGGTTGGAGCCGAGGACCGCCTTCGTCGTCGGCCACTGCCCCTCGGGCAGCAGGTGCACGAAGCGTTCGCCGCCGTAGGCCGCGGCCCATGCCGCGCGCACGTCCGCGGCGGCCACGCCGGGGCGCAGCCGCGCCGTGGCCGTCGCGAGGATGCCGCGCGGCATCGGCGCGAGCGTGGGCGTGAAGGAGACGCGGACCGGCTCGCCGGCCGCCTGGGCCAGGCCCTGCTCGATCTCCGGGGTGTGCCGGTGCCCGCCACCGACGCCGTACGGGCTCATCCCGCCCATGACCTCGGCGCCGAGCAGGTGCGGCTTGAGCGCCTTGCCCGCCCCGGAGGTGCCCGAGGCGGCGACGATCACCACGTCCTGCGGCTCGAGCAGCCCCGCGGCGAAGCCGGGCGCGAGGGCGAGGATCGAGGTGGTCGGGTAGCACCCGGGGACGGCGATGCGGCGGGTGCCGGCGAGTCGCTCACGCTGACCGGGCAGCTCGGGCAGGCCGTAGGGCCAGGTCCCGGCGTGCGCGGTGCCGTAGAAGGCCTCCCAGTCTGCGGCTGACTCGAGGCGGTGGTCGGCGCCCGCGTCGATCACCAGGGTGTCCGGGGATCGCTCTGCGATCTCGGCCGCCAGCGCCCCGGAGGCCCCGTGGGGCAGCGCGAGGATCACGACGTCGTGGCCGGCGAGGACCTCCGCGGTGGTCTCGGCGAGGACGCGGTCCGCCAGGGCGTGCAGGTGCGGCTGGAGAGCGCCGAGGCGCTCCCCCGCGTTCGAGTGGGCCGTGATGGCTCCGACGGTGACGGACGGGTGGCCGGCGAGCAGGCGCAGGGCCTCTCCCCCGGCGTAGCCGCTGGCTCCGGAGACGGCGACGGTGTGGGTCATGGCTTCATCCTAGCGCAGATATGCGTTGCACCGAATATCTATGCGGCGCCTCGGGTCCCCCGGGCCGGGCCGGATGGCCCGGCCCGCTCCTAGAGTGGGGCCATGACCACTGCGAACACCCCCGCCGTCCCCCGCACCCACCACGCCGTCGTCGTGTCCGCCACGGGCGGCCCCGAGGTCCTGCAGTGGACCGAGACGGAGGTGCCCTCCCCCGCGCCGGGGCACGTGCTGGTGCGGACCGCCGCGGCGGGCCTGAACTTCATCGAGACGTACCAGCGCTCCGGGGTCTACACGATGGACCTGCCCTTCACCCCCGGTACGGAGGGCTCCGGCGAGGTCGTCGCGCTCGGCGAGGGCGTGGACGCCGGGCTCCTGGGGGCCCGTGTCGCCACCGCGACGGCCACCGGTGCGTACGCCGAGCACTTCACCGCCCCCGCGGATCGTCTCCTCACCGTCCCGGAGGGCATCGACCTGGCCGAGGCCGCCGCCCTTCCGCTGCAGGGCATGACGGCCCACTACCTCTGCCGGTCCACCTTCCCGGTGGAGGAGGGCCACACGGTGGTCGTGACGGCCGGTGCCGGCGGGGTGGGGCTCCTGCTCACCCAGCTCGCGACGGCCCGCGGCGCCCGCGTGGTCACCACGGCGTCCACGGAGGAGAAGCGGGAGCTGTCCCGGGGCGCGGGCGCCGTTGCCGCGGTGGACTATCCGGACCTCGCCGCCACGGTGGCGGAGCTGACGGACGGCGAGGGCGCGCACGTCGTGTACGACGGCGTGGGGAAGGACACCTTCGACACCTCGCTCGAGGTGCTGCGCGTGCGCGGCACACTCGTGCTCTTCGGCGGGGCCTCCGGGCAGGTGCCCCCCTTCGACCTGCAGCGGCTCAACGCGGCCGGCTCGCTGTACGTCACCCGGCCCTCGCTGGTGCACTACACGCGCACGGGCGAGGAGACCCGCTGGCGTGGTGGAGAGGTGTTCGGGGCGTGGGCCTCCGGCGAGCTCGACGTACGGATCGGCGAGCGCTTCCCGCTGGCGGACGCGGCCGCCGCGCACGCCGCCCTCGAGTCCCGGTCGACGACGGGCAAGGTGCTGCTCACCCTGTCCTGAGCCGGACCCGCCCGGTGCCTTCCAGGCGCCCCGCGCGGCCGCGGGCGGGGCATAGAATGTCCCGCTGCGGCCTGGTCCGCGTCCGACCCTCGGTTTGCCGCTCACACCCCCGGAGGCCCCTGTGTCCCTTTCGTCCGCCGCGCCCACCCCGCCCTCCGTCCCCCTCGACCCCGCGGGCGCGCCGCATCGGCCGCAGCTGCCCGGCTCCGAGCGCACCCCGCCCGCCCGGACGCTCGTGGAGCTCTTCGACGCCACGGCGCGCGAGCACCCGGACGCGACCGCCCTGGACGACGGCGTCGAGCCGCTGACGTACGCGGAGCTGCGGGAGCGCGTCGACGAGACCGCCCGCCACCTGTGGGCCGCCGGCGTGCGGGCGGGAGACCGGGTCGGCGTGCGGATCGCCTCGGGCACGGCCGCGCTGTACGTCTCGATCCTCGGCGTGCTCGCCGCCGGCGCGGCCTACGTCCCCGTGGACGCGGACGATCCGGAGGAGCGCGCCCGCCTCGTGTTCGGCGAGGCGAAGGTGGCCGGCGTCCTCACCGACGAGCGGGTCTACGCCCCGCACCCCGAGCACACCGCGGACCCGGCCGCGGAGGCCCGCGCCCCCGGGCTCGAGGACGACGCGTGGATCATCTTCACCTCTGGCTCGACGGGCACCCCCAAGGGCGTGGCGGTGAGCCACCGCTCGGCCGCGGCCTTCGTGGACGCCGAGGCGCGGATCTTCCTGGCGGACGATCCGCTCGCCCCGGGCGACCGCGTGCTGGCGGGACTGTCCGTCGCGTTCGACGCCTCGTGCGAGGAGATGTGGCTCGCCTGGCGTCACGGTGCGTGCCTGGTCCCGGCCCCCCGCTCGCTCGTGCGCTCCGGCATGGACCTCGGCCCGTGGCTCGCCGAGCGGCGCATCACCGCCGTGTCCACCGTGCCGACCCTCGCCGCGATGTGGCCCACCGAGGCCATGGACAACGTCCGGCTGCTGATCTTCGGCGGCGAGGCCTGCCCGCCCGAGCTCGCCGCGCGCCTGGCGGAGGACGGCCGCGAGGTCTGGAACACCTACGGCCCCACGGAGGCCACCGTCGTCGCGTGCGCGGCCCCGCTCACGGGTCTCGGCCCGGTCCGCATCGGCCTGCCCCTGGACGGCTGGGACCTGGCCGTCGTCGACCCGCAGACCACGCTGCCCGTGGCCGAGGGCGAGACGGGCGAGCTGATCATCGGCGGCGTCGGCCTGGCCCGCTACCTCGACCCGGCCAAGGACGCCGAGAAGTACGCCCCCATGCCCTCCCTCGGCTGGGAGCGTGCCTACCGCTCCGGTGACCTCGTGGTCTTCGAGCCGGAGGGCCTGCTGTTCGTCGGCCGCGCCGACGACCAGGTGAAGCTCGGCGGCCGCCGCATCGAGCTCGGCGAGGTGGACGCGGCCCTCCAGGCCCTGCCCGGCGTCCACGGCGGCGCCGCGGCCGTGCAGACCACCCCGGCGGGCCACCAGATCCTCGTCGGCTACCTCGTCCCCGCGGACCCCGAGGCCGAGCTCGACCTGCACATGGCCCGCGAGCACCTCGCGGCGGAGCTGCCGGCCGCCCTCGTGCCCCGGCTGGCCGTCGTGGACTCCCTGCCCACGAAGACCTCCGGCAAGGTGGACCGCCACGCGCTGCCGTGGCCCCTGCCCGGCGCCGAGGTGGACGAGGACGCGCCCCAGCCGAACGAGGACACCGCCGACGGCTGGGTGCTGCGCCAGTGGGCGGACGTGCTCGGCGCGCCCCCCAAGGACGCCGACACCGACTTCTTCGAGGCCGGCGGCGGCTCGCTCGCCGCTGCCCAGCTCGTGGCCCGCCTGCGCCTGCGCCACCCGGCCGTGACCGTCCAGGACGTCTACCGCAACCCCACCGCCGGGGCCCTCGTGGCCGCCGTCGTGGGCGACGACGGCCCCCGCGGCATCGAGGTGCACGACCGGCACGTCGACCGCACCCGCCACCGCACCCAGTGGGTCCAGACCCTCGTGGGACTGCCCGTGTTCGTCCTGCCCGCCCTGCGCCTGGGCGTGTGGACCGGCCTGGCCCTGAACCTGCTGACGCTCTCCGGGCTCGCGCCCGGGCTGCCCACCGTGCCGTGGTGGGTGCTGATCGTGGCCGGTCTGCTGGTGGTGACCGTGCCCGGCCGCATGCTGCTCACCGCCGCGACGGCCCGGCTGCTGCTGCGCGGCGTGAGCCCCGGGTCCTACCCGCGCGGTGGCCGCGTCCACCTGCGCCTGTGGCTCGCCCAGCAGATCAGCGACCTCGTGGACCCCTACTCGCTGGCCGGCGCCACGTGGGTGCCCGCCTACGCGCGACTGCTGGGCAACCGGATCGGCAAGGACGTGGACATGCACACCGTGCCACCGGTCACCGGCATGCTCACGGTCGAGGAGGGCGCCGCGATCGAGCCTGAGGTGGACCTGTCCGGCTACTGGGTCGACGGCGACGTCGTCCGGCTCGGCGAGGTGCGCATCGGCGCGGACGCCGTCGTGGGCGCCCGCTCCACGCTCCTGCCGGGCGCCCAGGTCGGCGCCGGGGCGCACGTCGAGGCCGGGTCCACCGTCGCCGGGCGGGTGCGCGGCGGCCAGCGCCACGCCGGCTCCCCCGCCGTCAAGGTGGGCAAGGTGAAGTCCCGCGGCCCCGCCGAGGCGCCGCGGGAGACCCCGGGCTGGCGCCTGATGGCGACCGTCCTCTCGACCCTCATCTCCCTCCTTCCGCTCGTCTCCGCCGCCGCGGCGGCCGCGGTGGCCGCGTGGTCGCTGACCTGGTGGCCGCCGGCCCCGGAGGCGGGGCCGCTGGCCGCCGTCGGGACCACCGCGGCGCGCCTGCTGGCCGCAAGCCCCCTGGTGGCCGGCGTCTGGTTCCTGACCCAGATGCTGCTCGTGCTCGTCACCGTGCGCCTGCTCGCGCTCGGCATCACGGAGGGGCACCACCCCGTGCGCTCCCGGGTCGGCTGGCAGGTGTGGGCCACCGAGCGCGTCCTCGACGCCGCCCGCGACCAGCTCTTCCCGATCTACGCCTCCCGCTTCACGCCGACGTGGCTGCGCCTGCTCGGCGCCGAGGTGGGCCGCGGCGTCGAGGCCTCCACCGTGGTGCTCGTGCCGAGCATGACCCGCGTGGGCGACGGCGCGTTCCTCGCCGACGACACGATGGTCTCCTCCTACTCCCTCGACGGCGGGTGGATGCACGTGGCCCCCGCGAAGGTCGGCAAGCGCTCGTTCGTGGGCAACTCCGGCATGGTGCCCGGCGGCCGCACCCTGCGCCGCGACTCGCTCGTGGCGGTGCTGTCCACCACCCCGGCCAAGACCAAGGCGGGCACCTCCTGGATGGGCTCCCCGCCCGTGCGCCTGCGCCGCAACGAGGTCACCGCGGACGCCTCCCTCACCTACGACCCGCCGGCCCGGCTCAAGGCCGCCCGCACCGCCTGGGAGCTGCTGCGCGCGATCCCGGTGTGGCTGCACGTGGCCCTGTCCATCGCCGTCGGCGCGACGCTGGCCGCCCTCATCGCGGTCGGCACGTGGGTGCTGGCCTTCGTCCTGGGCGGCGTCGTCCTGCTCGCGGCCGGCGCGGTCGCGGCGGGCCTGACCGTGCTCGCCAAGCGGGCCTTCGTCGGCCGGATCCGCGCGGGCGAGCACCCGCTGTGGTCCTCGTTCATCTGGCGCAACGAGGTCGCGGACACCTTCACCGAGTTCCTCGCCGCCCCGTGGTTCAGCCGGGCCGCGGCCGGCACCCCCGCCCTGGTCTGGTTCCTGCGCGCGATGGGCGCCCGCATCGGCCACGGCGCCTGGGTCGAGTCCTACTGGCTGCCCGAGGCCGACCTCGTGGAGCTCGGCGACGGCGCCACCGTGAACCGCGGCTGCGTCGTCCAGACCCACCTGTTCCACGACCGCGTGATGTCCCTGGACGCCGTCGTCCTGGAGGACGGCGCCACCCTCGGCCCCCACTCCGTGGTGCTGCCGGCCGCTCGCCTGGGCCGCGGCACCACCGTCGGCGCCGGGTCCCTCGTGATGCGCGGCGAGGAGCTGCCCGCCGGCACGTGGTGGCTCGGCAACCCGGTCTCCCCGTGGCGTCGTCCCGACGGCGACCCCGCCGCCGCGGCCACCCCCTCCCGAGAGGAAGCATGAGCACCGATCCCTACGTCCCGGGCGTCGGCACCGACGCCGCCACCGTCGAGCACATCGCACTGGACCTCGACGTGCGCCTGGCCGCGAACCGGGTCTCCGGCACCGCCGTCCTGCGCGTGCGCCTGACGAAGCAGAGCCGCCGCATCGAGCTGGACCTGTACCGGCTGCGCGTGTCCCGGGTGGACGCCGTCGTCGACGGCCGCGCCGTCGCCTCCTCGTTCACCCAGCCGGGCCGCGCCCCGAGCCGCCTCGTCGTCGACCTGGACGAGAGCCGGCCGGAGGGCACGCTCGTGGAGCTGACCGTGGTCTACGCGGGCACGCCCACGCTGCGGCGCAGCCCGTGGGGCACGATCGGCTGGGAGGAGCTCACGGACGGCGTGCTCGTGGCCGGGCAGCCCCACGGCGCCTCCACGTGGCTGCCGTGCGTGGACTCCCCCACCTCCCGCTCGACGGCGGAGATCACCCTCACCTGCGACGCGGGCTACCTGCCCGTCGCCAACGGCGTGGGCGCGCCCGTGCGCACGCGCGGCTCGCGGGTCACGTGGCGGTGGCGGCTCGACCAGCCCGTGCCCGCCTACCTGCTCAGCGTGCAGATCGGCCGCTACCGGCTC
>NZ_JXSP01000167.1:0-5980 GCF_000946635.1 Micrococcus sp. MS-ASIII-49 | reverse complement strand
GTGCGAGGCCCTCCCTCAAAGAATGTCCGGCGGCGACCTACTCTCCCACAACCTCCCGGCTGCAGTACCATCGGCGCTGTGGGCCTTAGCTTCCGGGTTCGGAATGGAACCGGGCGTTTCCCCCACGCTATGACCGCCGTAACCCTAACCCCACACCACCACCCTCAACACGGGCAACAGCAGGGAAACCTACGGGTCACACAACAGTGACACTATTCAACTCAAAACACCCCAACCACCCACCAACAAGCAGACAGCCGGTTGCAATCAGACAACCGCACAGTGGACGCGAACACCCACCCATCACCTTGAAGCAAGCAATAGGATAAGAGTGTGTGTAAGTCATCGGCCTATTAGTACTGGTCAGCTTCACGAGTCTTCAGTCCTCGCTTCCACATCCAGCCTATCAACCCAGTGTTCTAGCTGGGGGCCTCACACCCTCAAAGGGGCAAGGAAATCTCATCTCGAAGCCGGCTTCCCGCTTAGATGCTTTCAGCGGTTATCCATCCCGAACGTAGCTAATCAGCCATGCACCTGGCGGTACAACTGACATACCAGAGGTTCGTCCGTCCCGGTCCTCTCGTACTAAGGACAGACCTTCTCAAATTTCCAACGCGCGCAGAGGATAGGGACCGAACTGTCTCACGACGTTCTGAACCCAGCTCGCGTACCGCTTTAATGGGCGAACAGCCCAACCCTTGGGACCTACTCCAGCCCCAGGATGCGACGAGCCGACATCGAGGTGCCAAACCATGCCGTCGATATGGACTCTTGGGCAAGATCAGCCTGTTATCCCCGAGGTACCTTTTATCCGTTGAGCGACGGCCGTTCCACAACGAGCCGCCGGATCACTAGTCCCGACTTTCGTCCCTGCTCGAGCTGCCACTCTCACAGTCAAGCTCCCTTGTGCACTTGCACTCGACACCTGATTGCCAACCAGGCTGAGGGAACCTTTGGGCGCCTCCGTTACATTTTAGGAGGCAACCGCCCCAGTTAAACTACCCATCAGGCACTGTCCCTGACCCGGATCACGGGCCGAAGTTAGATATCCAGAGTGACCAGAGTGGTATTTCAACGGCGACTCCACGAACACTGGCGTGCCCGCTTCACAGTCTCCCACCTATCCTACACAAGTCACACCGAATACCAATACCAAACTATAGTAAAGGTCACGGGGTCTTTCCGTCCTTCTGCGCGTAACGAGCATCTTTACTCGTAATGCAATTTCGCCGAGTTCATGGTTGAGACAGCGGGGAAGTCGTTACTCCATTCGTGCAGGTCGGAACTTACCCGACAAGGAATTTCGCTACCTTAGGATGGTTATAGTTACCACCGCCGTTTACTGGGGCTTAAGTTCTCCGCTTCGCCGAAGCTAACGGGTCCCCTTAACCTTCCAGCACCGGGCAGGAGTCAGTCCATATACATCGTCTTACGACTTCGCATGGACCTGTGTTTTTGATAAACAGTCGCTTCCCCCTGGTCTCTGCGGCCCCGATCCCCTCACACCAGCACGTGGTGCTCAAGGTTGGGGCCCCCCTTCTCCCGAAGTTACGGGGGCATTTTGCCGAGTTCCTTAACCATGATTCTCTCGATCGCCTTAGTATTCTCTACCTGACCACCTGTGTCGGTTTAGGGTACGGGCAGTTTGAACCTCACGCCGATGCTTTTCTAGGCAGCATAGGATCACCGGATCACCCACCATGTGGGCGCCCATCAGGTCTCAGGCATACAGCCGGCGGATTTACCTACCGGCAGCCCTACACCCTTAGACCAGGTCATTTCCATTGCCCGGCCCGGCTACCTTCCTGCGTCACACCTGTTAATGCGCTTGCCTCCCCGGTTCAGGTCCCGCGCTCCCCATCACCGACCCCGTCAAAGACGGGGTTCGGGATGGTTCGGGCGGTTAGTATCACCGGCTCAACATGGACGGTTCTTCACTGGTACGGGAATATCAACCCGTTGTCCATCGACTACGCCTGTCGGCCTCGCCTTAGGTCCCGACTTACCCAGGGCAGATTAGCTTGACCCTGGAACCCTTAGTCATCCGGCGGACGGGTTTCTCACCCGTCTTTCGCTACTCATGCCTGCATTCTCACTCGTCCACAATCCACCAGAAGTTACCCGCTGGCTTCACCTCGTGAACGACGCTCCCCTACCCATCCAGCAAAACTGAATGCCACGGTTTCGGCGGTGTACTTGAGCCCCGCTACATTGTCGGCGCGGAATCACTTGACCAGTGAGCTATTACGCACTCTTTCAAGGGTGGCTGCTTCTAAGCCAACCTCCTGGTTGTCTCAGCAACTCCACATCCTTTCCCACTTAGCACACGCTTAGGGGCCTTAACCGGTGGTCTGGGCTGTTTCCCTCTCGACTATGAAGCTTATCCCCCACAGTCTCACTGCCACGCTCTCACTTCCCGGCATTCGGAGTTTGGCTGAAGTCAGTAACCTTGTAGGGCCCATCGTCCATCCAGTAGCTCTACCTCCGGGAAGAAACACGTGACGCTGCACCTAAATGCATTTCGGGGAGAACCAGCTATCACGGAGTTTGATTGGCCTTTCACCCCTACCCACAGCTCATCCCCTCCATTTTCAACTGAAGTGGGTTCGGTCCTCCACGCGCTCTTACACGCGCTTCAACCTGGCCATGGGTAGATCACTCCGCTTCGGGTCTAGGACACGCGACTCAATCGCCCTATTCAGACTCGCTTTCGCTACGGCTTCCCCACACGGGTTAACCTCGCCACGTATCACTAACTCGCAGGCTCATTCTTCAAAAGGCACGCTGTCACCCCACAAGGAGGCTCCAACGGTTTGTAGGCACATGGTTTCAGGTACTATTTCACTCCCCTCCCGGGGTACTTTTCACCATTCCCTCACGGTACTGATCCGCTATCGGTCAACAGGTAGTATTCAGGCTTACCAGGTGGTCCTGGCAGATTCACACGGGATTCCTCGGGCCCCGTGCTACTCGGGCAACCCTCCAACAGCGGCGGAACACATTTCGACTACGGGACTCTCACCCTCTACGGTCCAGCATCCACACTGGTTCGTCTATATGCCCGCACCTCACTGCGCCATGCCGGCAGACATGACAAGGAGGGGCCCACAACACCGCACATGCAACCCCTGCCGGGTATCACACACATACGGTTTAGCCCCATCCGCGTTCGCTCGCCACTACTAACGGAATCACTTTTGTTTTCTCTTCCTGTGGGTACTGAGATGTTTCACTTCCCCACGTTCCCTCCACCCGGTCTATGTGTTCAACCGGGGGTCACACGACACGTCGTGCGGGGTTTCCCCATTCGGAAATCCTGGTCTCAACGTCCGGTTATCGACTCCACCAGGCTTATCGTAGATTCCCACGTCCTTCTTCGGCTCCTGTTGCCAAGGCATCCACCATGCGCCCTTGGAAACTTTCACACACAATGAAAGTCCTCAAATGAGCAATATCTAACTAAGATGTCATTCTCGGCATCACCACACCTCACACACCACCCCAGGGGGGACAGTGCGATCAACGATGCAGCAACAAAAAAAATAAGATGCTCGCGTCCACTATGCAGTTCTCAAACAACAACCCACACCCCATCCACCAACCACACAGGCCAGCTTCACAAGATACGGAGACCAGAAACAACAACCCCAACCCTCACAGATCAGGGTGCCTGCTGTTCCAGGACCCAACAGTGTGCCAACACCAGCTCGCAGCCACCAACACCACCCATTCCAACCACACCCGCAAAGGCATGACGTACTCGAGCACTGCCGGCACCACCACTGGCACCATTCATTGATGTTCCACCCATGAGCAACCCGCCATCACACACGCGGTGATGCAACGGGCACTAATGCTCCTTAGAAAGGAGGTGATCCAGCCGCACCTTCCGGTACGGCTACCTTGTTACGACTTAGTCCCAATCGCTGGTCCCACCTTCGACGGCTCCCCCCACAAGGGTTAGGCCACCGGCTTCGGGTGTTACCAACTTTCGTGACTTGACGGGCGGTGTGTACAAGGCCCGGGAACGTATTCACCGCAGCGTTGCTGATCTGCGATTACTAGCGACTCCGACTTCATGGGGTCGAGTTGCAGACCCCAATCCGAACTGAGACCGGCTTTTTGGGATTAGCTCCACCTCACAGTATCGCAACCCATTGTACCGGCCATTGTAGCATGCGTGAAGCCCAAGACATAAGGGGCATGATGATTTGACGTCGTCCTCACCTTCCTCCGAGTTGACCCCGGCAGTCTCCCATGAGTCCCCACCATTACGTGCTGGCAACATGGAACGAGGGTTGCGCTCGTTGCGGGACTTAACCCAACATCTCACGACACGAGCTGACGACAACCATGCACCACCTGTGAACCCGCCCCAAAGGGGAAACCGTATCTCCACGGCGATCGAGAACATGTCAAGCCTTGGTAAGGTTCTTCGCGTTGCATCGAATTAATCCGCATGCTCCGCCGCTTGTGCGGGCCCCCGTCAATTCCTTTGAGTTTTAGCCTTGCGGCCGTACTCCCCAGGCGGGGCACTTAATGCGTTAGCTGCGGCGCGGAAACCGTGGAATGGTCCCCACACCTAGTGCCCAACGTTTACGGCATGGACTACCAGGGTATCTAATCCTGTTCGCTCCCCATGCTTTCGCTCCTCAGCGTCAGTTACAGCCCAGAGACCTGCCTTCGCCATCGGTGTTCCTCCTGATATCTGCGCATTCCACCGCTACACCAGGAATTCCAGTCTCCCCTACTGCACTCTAGTCTGCCCGTACCCACCGCAGATCCGGGGTTAAGCCCCGGACTTTCACGACAGACGCGACAAACCGCCTACGAGCTCTTTACGCCCAATAATTCCGGATAACGCTCGCACCCTACGTATTACCGCGGCTGCTGGCACGTAGTTAGCCGGTGCTTCTTCTGCAGGTACCGTCACTTTCGCTTCTTCCCTACTGAAAGAGGTTTACAACCCGAAGGCCGTCATCCCTCACGCGGCGTCGCTGCATCAGGCTTGCGCCCATTGTGCAATACTCCCCACTGCTGCCTCCCGTAGGAGTCTGGGCCGTGTCTCAGTCCCAGTGTGGCCGGTCACCCTCTCAGGCCGGCTACCCGTCGTCGCCTTGGTGAGCCATTACCTCACCAACAAGCTGATAGGCCGCGAGTCCATCCAAAACCGATAAATCTTTCCAACACCCACCATGCGGTAGGCGCTCCTATCCGGTATTAGACCCAGTTTCCCAGGCTTATCCCAGAGTTAAGGGCAGGTTACTCACGTGTTACTCACCCGTTCGCCACTAATCCACCCAGCAAGCTGGGCTTCATCGTTCGACTTGCATGTGTTAAGCACGCCGCCAGCGTTCATCCTGAGCCAGGATCAAACTCTCCGTAAAAAAATTACAGAACAACACCGTGGCAGCCGGAAATAACCACCACGACATCCATTCAATACCTAGCAGACCATCACCACACCACGGGGGTGGCAGGCGATGATCAACCAATATGTGTTAAAACAATTGGCATCAACAAACTTGGCACACTATTGAGTTCTCAAACAACAGGCGCTTCCAGCTTCAGCGACCCGCTCCGCGGGCCGTTTCGCTCTGGAGCAACTTCTCCATCCTAGACCATCCGTTTCGACCGTGTCAACTCCGTGTCCGAAGCATTCACCGTCCGTTCACATGGTCGGGCTAGAAAACCTTACCACGCGATCCGACAATGTCAACTCCGCTTCCGCAGGGCCAGACACTCACCGGACCATCCACGTGGAAGGCCTTGAAAAGCTTACCACATGATTCCCGGCTGTCAAACCAGATCATCTTCTTCAGGAATCCCGACCCGCATCACTGCCGGCCGCGCACCCGGTGAGCACCACCCGCCCTGGACCTGCCATTCTCGGCACGAATCCGCGGATTCTGTGTTCTTCACCCCGCCTCCCGGTCACCCGGTCGGCGTCTTGAGCACGAGATGGAACTCTACACACGAA